>CAZPNG010000183.1:0-2753 GCA_964587845.1 uncultured bacterium
GTGACGACTTCCCTGCATGGCTCCTCCCTTGCAACACGAGGGCGTCGCCCTCTTCGGTGAACAACAGATTGGCGTGCACATGCTCTCCGTGAACGAGCCCGAAGCGGGCCAGAAGATCGGGAAACCGGGCGCGCATCGAAGCCAGCCACTCCGCGGCGGCCGCTGAAAATTCCTCAAACGGGTGACGAATGGTGTAGGGAGATCTTGAATCCTGGAACCCATAGAGGATCTCCCAGGGCGTCATCAGCCACCCTGCAGGGTCGTCTCCATGGTTCAAAACGTCAATCAGGGGATACAGTTCCGAGACAGCGGCCGCAAACTGCCGAGCGCGTGCCTCGGACTCGGGCCCTGAAATGTCCTTGGCCAGAATCAAGTGGCCGTGCTGCGTGGGGGTGAATCCCATCCGGGTGAAGGGTTCCAGCCGACCGCGAAGTTCAGGATCTAGGGGGGCGATCGTCAGGTACCAAAACCCAAGAGCGCGCGCATGAGGCTCAATCTGATTCAGAATCCAATCTTCCAGATCGAAGGAGACCCGTTCACCGTGCGGACTCCCGGACCCAATATGGAATCTGCCGCGGCCGTGAAACGCGCTGAGAGAACCTGAAACCCATCGCGTGACATACGGCAACTCACCGGGCAGGCGCCACCACGCAAGGATCAACCGGGCAGGGAGGAGACTCTTGATTCCCCTCGCGTCCATCCGAGCCACTTGGAAAGCGACATAGCTTGAAGTGTCATCTTCCACGGTGTCGAGGGCCACGAGATAGCCATCAAAGCCATCCGGTATCTGCGGCTCCCTCACGACTTCACCGCGTTGGGTCTGGAGGAAAAGCACCCGCCCTGACGCAAGCGCCTCTCTCTTCCCGCGCCACCCGCCGGCAAACGCGGAGTCCGGAACGAACCGCTCTAAAATCTCTCCCGCTGAAAGGTCGGAAAACCGAAAACTTGATGGTGCGGACGGCCCAGCAGGGTTCGCGCGCGCTGGGGAAGTGCGCTTCATGACCAGAGGGAACTGGGTGTCCAGGGTCTGCTCGACCACGTAGGGGTAGCGGGCATCCAGCTCCTGTTGAACCTGATGGATCATCTTGGGATCGAGTTTTTGGGCGGTCTGCTTGACATGAATCACGGAAGGATTGGGCCAGCGCAGGGGAAACTTTCTGGAAATCTCGAATTCGAAGAAGCCGTGGTACTCAAGGTTGAGCTCCCGGAAAAGATCCTCCGTCAGGTCATGAGGGATCACCTGCAAGCGCAGATGAGGCCCGAACAGGTCGCGGTCCATGTGAAAGGTGAAGCCCGGAAACTCCCGCACAATCCACTGCCCCAGGGCCTCCAGAAGGGGCGCCACAAAACCTTCCTGTCCTCTCGGAACACGGACGTTGGGGTAGGGATCGATTCGAATCGTGCTGGGATAGGGATAGACGGAAAAGGCGCCCCCGTCCTTCATCTCGTACCTGCCGGCATGCATCTGATGGAGGGTGAAGAAACTGTAGCGGTCGAACTTCTTGATGAGCGCGAGCACGGGCACTTCGCGCGGCACGCCGCGCGGCCCCGGGACAAATCCTTTCTCAATGCGCCACACGTAGAGGGGATAAAACCTCGTCAAGTCCCGCCCGAGATCCTGGACCTCCTGCCACGTCTGCGAGGCCTGCGCGGTCCAGGTGATCTTCGGAGGATCAAAAATCGAGGTGTCGGCCGGCGAGGCCGTTGCGTCGGGAAAACTCGTCTTTGGCGGCCCGACAATCTTCACGTCATAGCCCCGCCGCCCCCAGAAGCGCTGCAGCACCCCGAACTCCCCGTCATCAATGTGCCCCGGGTGCGGCTGGGAGACGCGGCCCGCGCTGTGGCGCAGCCACTCCTCGCTCGCCTCAAGAACCTTTTTGAATCTTCGGCTGGCCGGAATTTTTTTGAGACTCTGCAGCAGCTTGTCGAACGCAGCGTTGGAGGATTCCGACCCTTTCGAGTGGCGGATCGCGCGCGCCAAAACACCTGCGTTGCGCACGAACTCTGAGCGGGCCTTCCCGTGCACCCCAAACTTCTGCGCAAGATGCTTCAGCACGTTCAAAGCAAAGATGGGCCCTCCCGCGAGGAGGACGAACTCGAAAGCCCACGGCGGCCAGTTTGCCATGCCGCCCCAGCGCTCCTCTATCGTCGGTGCCTCGCCGAATTCAGGCAGATCAGCATTGTTGTGCTCGTCGGGATGCCCCACGCGCCGCATCCACTCCAAGAAAGGCGGCGCCTGCACGAACCACAGCCAAGGGAGGATGTCCCGGCGGCTAATGGGCCGGTTCCAGCCGCGCATAGAGGCACGCCAGTTTTCAGCGGTAACGCTAACCCCCAAATGCGGATCGCCCAAAGGCAGCATCACAACGTTCGATCCACGCTCGGAGAGCAGGCGCCTGAGGGCATCCCAACTCACGGCTTGGGCGAGCGCGCCGGAGCGAAAACGCTCGTTCAGAAAGATATTCGTGGAACCAATCCGCATGGCCCAGGCCTGATTCGAGAAGACAGCTACCCCGTCGCGATCGGCCAGCATGGCAGCGGCGCTGTGAGGCAAGCGCTCCTGAATGACCAGACCAGCTCCCAGATCCGCAAGGGCGGCCCCAAACGCTTGGATGTCGGTCCAATGCTGAGCGAGGAGACTCGAGCGCGCTGACAAAAATACAATGGGCCGCTTCGTGGATCGCTGGAGCTCTGCCCGCAGGCGCCCGACGTAGTCCACCAAATGTTCGGTTTCCTCAAGCGGCGCTGCCTGC
>CAZPNG010000184.1:0-12320 GCA_964587845.1 uncultured bacterium
GCGAGTAGGGCACGGCGAAAAACTGCCCGGCGCGGGCGAACTGCTTGGGGAGCTCCAGGTGATAGCATAGGGCGTCCAGCTGGCCGGCCGGAGGAGCAAGACTCACGATCAGCCCCGCCACGACCACCCCTGCCGCAAGAAGCCCGCACGCGAGCATCACAGGGTCACGCTCAAAGCGTAGGGACCGGAGCCATCGCGGCACGCGCCCGGCTTCAAGAGCGGCCGGCACCACGAGCACCATCAAGCCGGCTGCGAGGAGCGGGCCTCGAAGCAGCCCGGCCAGCCCGAGTGAGAGAACCCAGGTGGACTCGACCACCAGTCCGAGGCCGCCCGCCAGGGCCACCCGCTCCGCGGGGCCGGATGCAGCAATGCCCATCCGTCTCAACAGGAAGGACCCCGAGCCCAGTGCAGCCGCGGCAGCCACGGAGAGCCACGCCAGCGCGCTCACCGTGCCATCCTCCCGAGGACTTTTGGAAGATAGACCGAAATCACGTAACCAGCCCCCACTAGGAGGAGCCACAGCACCCAGAAAGCATCCCGTAGGCCTTGAGGGGTTTTCGCGCGAGCGCTCACCGCCGAGCGACCTCCACTTTGGGCGCCAAAGCTCGCATCACCTCCGAGCCCAGGAACCGGTACTGGCGGCCCACACGCCTGGCGGGCAGCTCCCCGCGCCGCACCAGCCGCCTAAGGGTGCTGGAACTCACCCGCAGGAACAGTTGGATCTCAGCGCTTGTGTAAAGTTTCTCATCATCCATCATGACCAGCTCTCCATGCCCGTCCTCCCAGAGAGGCGCCGCGCCGGGTACCCACCGCTAGGCGTCAGGAGCGTTCAAAATATAGCAGTCCGGGTGCGGCAACACGTCTTGTGCAGACCGGCACCCAATTGTGAGGATGGAATTACCCGCCGGCGAACGCCTGCTTCGCGACTTTCTCCTGCGGGCGGGACGTGTTTAGGATGTAAGACGGAAGCGGGCCCCCCAACTGGCCCATCGAATGCTCGTAGCGGATCGCCGAGGCGCTGGGATTGAAGGGAATGTTGAGCTGTTTTCGCACGTCGCGCTCCACTAAGTCCCTCAAGCCGACCAGCTCCTCCGAGCTCAGAAAATCCGTGTAGACATACGCCCGGTAGCCGCCGTCGGGATCGCCCTTGTAATAGTCTGCCACCACGTTGTAGTCCAGCTCAAGACTATAAAGCTTGTCGCCGGTCTTCTCATAGGTATAGGTCCAAATACCTGGTTTTCCGGGTTCTGCCACGGCGAAATCGTAATACGGGGTCCCGGGGTAGGTCGTGATGATCGTGACGTCAAAGTCATCGGGCCGCACCGCAAGCAGCCAGTCGTGCGTCTCCTTCACCGTCTCGTGCGACTCGCCGGGATGCCCGATGGACATGAGCGCCTTCACCTTCAGGCCGTGTCTTCGTGCGGTCTCGACACAGCGCGTGTTGTCCTCCCGCGTGGCCCTCTTGTTGATGTTGGTGAGGATTCTCGGGCTTCCGGACTCAAAGCCGGTGAGCAGCCAGCGAAACCCCGCGCGCACCATGGCCTCGGCCTGCCGGTCGTTGAAGAGCTCCGCCTTCACGAAGCCGCGCAGCCGGAACTCCGCGCCCAGGTCTTTCTGGAGCTGCGCAATCCCGTTCATGAGCTCCACCATGTTGGGATTGACGTTGAGCTCATCGTCGTAAAACATGAACCCCGTGAAGCCGTAGCGCAGATGCAGCTCCGCCAGCTCGCGCAGGATGCTTTCGCTCGTGCGCATACGGATGTTGCGCAGGTAGGGGGCTTGCCGGCCGCCGCAGAAACCGCAGGAAAAGGGGCAGCCCAGCTGCGCGATCAGGCTCGTGGCGCGGTGCCCCTCGATCGCGTAATGGTAACTCGCCACGTCGATCAAATGTCGCGAGGGCATCGGCAATTCGGTGTATCGCTCGTTGGAGAGAAAGAGTTCCGAGTCCCGGCTGTTGGCATCCACAATCTTGGGCGGGTTGTCGGACAGCGCCAGAAAGATCGCCAGCTCTCCGTCCCCCACCACCAGCACATCGAAGAGATTGGACAAGTCACGAAGGGCGCGCGCCGCGCGGCCTTCCACGCCGCGCTTGCATTCGTACTGGTAGGCCGTATACACCAGGCTCACGTGGGGACCGCCGAGGATGAGCCGCGCATAGGGGCGCTCCTTGCGGAGGGCCTGGGCAATCTTGTAGGCGGCCGGCATTTGGGGGGTCGTGGACGTGATACCGTAGGTGCGTGCGGGCGAGCCCGAGGCATGCATCACCATGACGCTCTCGTAGTTCTCAATGCCCGAGAGATCCAACATTTCGACGGGATAGCCCTCGCGCTCGAGCACCGCGGCCACCTTGAGGATGCCGAGGGTCATGAACACCCGCTCATCGAGCAGGAAAATGGAGGGGGGCGTGACCAGGCAAATGGTTGGGAGGTCCGATCTCATCGAGCGCCTATTATAGCCAACAGAGGCCCCCACTGCCAGGACATTTTTCCTAACGTAAGCCACCATAGGGATTAACGGCAAATCTAGCCGCTTTCTGAACCCCTCCAAGGAGCATGAAGTTGACAACAGCCGGAGATTGCACTATTTTGGCCTGCACCCATGAGCCATGACCCGCTGATCAGCTTTATTATCCCCGTTTACAACGAGGAGGACAACATCGTCAATGTCCTCGGGGACGTCCACAGTGTCGTCGACCGGCACCGGGAGTGGAATGCCGAGGTCGTCGTCATCGAGGATGGCAGCAAGGACAACACGCGCGCCGTGCTGCTCGAGGTAGTCAAGAACTACCCCGAGACCCACGTCATCCTCCACCCGCGCAACATGGGGTACACGGCCTCCCTGAAGGACGGCCTGGCCAAGGCGCGCGGCCGCTACCTCATGTACGTCGGCGCGGATGAGGAGTTCGACTGCTCCGAGATCCCCAACTTCGTGAATCAGTTTCTCAACCACGGCACCGAGCAAGCCGACGTGGTGCTGGGCGTGCGCTGGCAACGCAACGCCTACAAGCTGCACCGGTTCTTCCTGTCCGTGATCTACATCTTCCTCTTGAACTTCCTCTTTAAGCTGCGCGTGAACGATTACAACTGGTCGCAAGGATGGTCACGGGACTTTCTCCAGCGCATCCAGCTGCGCTCGCGCTCACTTTTCGTGCTTCCGGAAATCATCATCAAGGCCCACGACCTGGGGCTGCGCGTCAAGGAGGTCCCCTCCAATCACCGCGGCCGGCGCACGGGCCGCTCCTCGGTGAACCTGCGGATCATGGGCCACGCGCTCCTGGAAGCCCTCAGCTTCTGTCGCCGGCGCGCCTCGGCGAAATACTCTCCGCTCACCTAGAGCTCCTAATCTCGTAGAGTTCGATCCGCTCCCCCAGCTTGAGCCGCGCACTGAGTTCTTCGAGCCGTGTGGGCGCGCCGGTGCGCGGGAGAACCTCCAGGGACCATTGGTCAGGGTCCCGGTAGGGCGTAAACGTTGCGAGAAGTTTCCCTTGTCGCGCGAGCTCGGCAAGAAATCCCGCCTGGGGGTGAGCAGGCGCAAGGCGCAGCATCAAGACGTGCGAGACGCCCCTTCGCCGCAGGCCCGCCAAGTCGTAAGGCGCCGTCGGGCGGGCCAGCAAGAAGCCGGGGGCATCCCCCTCGCGGGCCAGATGGGTGAGGCGATAGCCGATCCACCCGGGCTCTTGAGCCACCCGCTCAAGCGCCTCCAGGCGCAAAAGCTGCGCCCTTGTGGCGCCGCTCGCGCGCGCCTCGGCCAAGCGCTCGCCGACCGCCTCCCGGGACAACCCGAGCCGGGGCTGAAAAAACGCCTCTTCCAGGGCGAAGTGCGTTCCCGGAGCCAGGTGCGCCTCGATCCACGCTTTGGCCTCCGTGCGCACATCAGGCGAGACCAAGAGGCGCAAGAGATGGCCATCCTTCAGCACGGTCGGACTGAGGAGGAGAGCCAAGGCGAGCGCCTGACAGACCGGCCTCCTCACCCAAGTCTCGAGCGCAGCGCCGGCCAACACGAGCGCCACCGGAACAAGGGGCAGCACATAGCGGTCGTGCGGCTGACTAAAGACCGAGAGCGTGGCCGCGAACACCACGAGGTAAATCACAAGCAAGACCCGCCGGGCGTCGCGGCGGGCCACGGACAGCAGGACGCCGGCCAGCGCGGCGATCGACAGCGGCAGGCCGATGCCCTCGCGAAGAGAATAGCGAAGGTGATGAAGCCACCCCACGGCGCCCTCAGACTGCGCTTGCGCCGCCAGTTCCTTCAAGAAGAACGGCCCATCCAAAAACGTGTAAGGAGTGGTGAGGAAGAAGGCCAGGATCGATGCGGCTGCAGCCGCCCAGATCTTCGCGGAGCCGAACAAGCTCGCTAGGCCCGCGCGAGCCCTCCGGCGCATGCGCACGGCGTGCGCACAGAAGAGTACCAGCGACACGAGCGCCCCGTAGTACTTCGCTCCCGCCGCGAGCCCCACGCACGCGCCGCCCCACAGGTAATCCCAAAAGGCGCCGCGCTCAAGAATCGTCAACACGGCGCTGAGCGCCGCAAGCAACGCCACGACGAATAGACCATCAGCATAGATGTAGTGCGAATCGCGGACCGGCAGAAAAGCGACGGCCATACCGAGCGCGGCGGCAAGGGCCCCCTCGCGCAGGCCCACGCGCCGTGCCAAGCGCCACACCTGCCAAACGGCACAGGCGCCCGGCAGCACCCCCAGGGCAAAGCGCCCCAGGAGGTAGAAGGCGCTCGCGTCGCGAAGGAAGAGTTCGAGAAAATCCTGTGGGGAGGCGAATGCGCCGCTCAAGCGCCCCAGGAGAAACCAGGCGCCGTAGAGAAAGAAGAGCAGGTAACTCGCGAGCGGCGGGATCTTGAAGAAATGCGGGTTGAGATCGCCCGTGCCGTACGCCAGAGCGTGGTTCACGACGATGGGCTCATCGGCGTGGTAAGCGTGCGGCAGGCCGAAGCCCGATCCGAACGCCCTCAGGGCAACGGCCAAAACCAGGACGGCGCCGAGAAGCAGCGGTTCGCGCGAGGGCGATCGCGGCTGGCTGATCTGCCGCGCGTCCCGGGCCGCTTTAGAGCGGGTGCGCCCAGCCGTCATGGCGGTGCAGCCACCGGATGCGCAGGATATCGAAAAGCATCTTGCAGGGGTCCGTGAACAAGTGCACCTGGCTCGCCGGGGAGTTCACCCAGTGCACCGGAACCTCGCGGATCCGATAGCCCCACCGCTGGGCCAAGTACAGGATCTCGGCATCGAACGCAAAACCGCTCACGCGCTGGTGCTCAAAGAGCCTGCGGGCCACCTCGCGGCGGAACGCCTTGAAACCACACTGGGAGTCCGAGATGCCGTGAAAAGCCGTTCGGCGCGCGATCCAATTGAACACCTTGCCCATGTGCTCCCGCACCCAGCTCTGCCGCACGAGCACCTCGGAGTCCGCGAGCGCGCGCGAGCCGATCGCCACATCCGAGCCCTCCTCGAGCGCGGATATGAGACGGTAGGCGTCCGCCAGGGGCGTGGACAAATCCACGTCGGAAAAGAGCACGAACTCCCCTTGCGCCAGCAGCACGCCGCGCGCCACCGCCCGGCCTTTGCCCTCGTTGCGCGGGGAGTTCACGATCACCAGGGGGAGCTCGTCCTGAAAGCGGCGCGCGATGTCCACCGTGCGATCGCGCGAGCCGTCGTCCACCACGATGACCTCGACGGGCCTGGATTCAAGCTTGACGAACTCGCGCGCAGATTCCAGGCAACGAGCGATCCGCCGCTCTTCATTGTAGGCAGGGAAGACGAGAGACAGAAAGGGCGAGTTGTTCACGGGGTGGCCGCCGCTTGGCGGCCGGCCAGCTTCGCGCGGAAGTACTCGATCGTGGCCCGCAAGCCGTCCTCAAGCTTGGCGCGCGGCTCCCAGCCCAGCTCCGCGCGGGCCTTGCGAATGTCAGGTTGGCGCACGCGCGGGTCATCCTGCGGCAGGGGCCGCTGCTCGATCGTGCTTGTCGTGCCGGTGAGCGCTATGATCTTCTCGGCCAGGGCCCGCACGGTCATCTCCTGCGGGTTGCCCAGGTTGACCGGCTCGTTCAACTTGCTTTCGATCAGCTTCTCAATGCCATCCACCAGGTCCGAGATGTAACAGAAGCTGCGCGTCTGGCTGCCGTCCCCGTAAACCGTGAGCGGTTTCCCCTGAATGGCCTGCGAAATAAAGTTGGGTATGGCCCGCCCGTCCTCCAGGCGCATTTTAGGGCCGAAGGTGTTGAAAATGCGGGCAATCCGCACCGGAACGCCGTGGGTGCGGTGGTAGGCGAGCGCCAGGGCTTCGGCGAAGCGCTTGGCCTCGTCGTAAACGCCCCGCGGACCGATGGGGTTCACGTTGCCCCAGTAGGACTCCGGCTGGGGATGCACGAGCGGGTCGCCGTACACTTCCGAGGTGGAGGCCAGGAAAAACCACGCCTTTTTGGCCTTGGCAAATCCCAGCGCCTTGTGCGTGCCCAAGGCCCCCACTTTCAGCGTCTGAATCGGGTACTTGAGGTAATCATCGGGGCTCGCCGGGGAAGCAAAGTGAAGCACCCCGTGCACCGTCCCGCCCACACGGATGTCCTGCGTCACATCCTGCTCCAAGAAGGAAAACTTGGGATGGTTTTGAAACGGCGCGAGATTTTCCGCGCCCCCCGTGAGGTAGTTGTCCAGCACGAGGACATCGTAACCCTTGGTCAGCAGCCGCTCAACAAAATGCGATCCGATGAAGCCGGCTCCTCCAGTGACCACAAGACGATTCATGGCAACCCCACCTGTCTCGGAGCCGGCTTCCCGCCGCCGGACTCAAAAGCCGATGATCTTCTTTCCATCTTTCGCCTCCACATCTCGCAGAGCTCGCCGGGGATCAAAGATAAGCCAGGCCGAGCGTGCCACCAACGCGTAATTCACGCCCGTATGGTCCGTCGCCACCACCACCAGGTCGTGGCTTCGAAGCTCCCGGGCGGTGAGCGGCCGGGAACGCAACGCCAAACCTTTCTCATGCAACACCGGAACCCAGGGGTCGTGGTAGGACACCCGCAGCCCCAGAGCTTTCAACTTGTGTAACATCAGTAACGCCGGGGACTCGCGCACGTCCGGCACGTCGCGCTTGTAACTGACGCCCAGGATCAACACCCGCGCCGGCCGGCTTGAGGCGCGCCGTCTTGTGGTGAGCAGTTCCAGCATGCGCTGCACCATGTGCTCCGGCATTTCGTCGTTGATCTGGCGCGCCACGTCAATCGAGCGGATCTCAGCTTTCTGGCCCCGCGCCTTCCAGTACAAGTACAGGGGATCAATGCCGACGCAGTGACCTCCCACGCCGGGACCCGGATAAAACGGCATGAAGCCGAACGGTTTGGTGGCCGCGGCCTCAATGGCCTCCCAAATGTCCACGCGCAGGTCGCGGGCCGCGAGGGCCAGCTCGTTGACCAGGCTGATGTTCACGATCCGAAAGGTGTTCTCCAGCACCTTGGCCATCTCCGCCGTGCGGGTCGAGCTCACCGGCACCACGCGTTTGACGACCTTGCGGTACAGGGCCTCCGCCAGGGCCCGGCAGCGCGGCGTGACACCGGCCACGATCTTCGGGATATCCTCGAAGCCGAATTGCTTGTTGCCCGGATCAATGCGCTCGGGCGAAAAAGCGAGGTAAAAATCACGGCCCACCGTGCGGTGTCGGCCGGCGAGCCGGGGCAGCACGACCTCGTCGGTGGTTCCCGGGTAAGACGTGCTCTCGATAACCACCAGGGTGCCGGGCTTCATGTGGCGGCCAATCGCCTCGACCGCCGATTCCACGAACGAGAGATCCGGGACACCCCCCTCCTTGAGGGGGGTCGGCACGCACACGATGATCGCATCCTGGCGGGCCAGGCAGGAGGGGTCCGCCGCCGCCCTGAGGCTGCGGCCGGCAATCTGAGTCTTGAGGCGGGCGGATGAAATGTCGCGCACCGGCGAGCGGCCGCGCCGCACGGTGGCTACCTTGCGGCGGTCCACGTCAAAACCGGTGACCTGCATGCCGGCTTCTGCAAAGGCGACGGCCACGGGAAGCCCCACGTAGCCTAGGCCCACGACCGCGACGCGGCCGCGGCCTGCCTTAAACGAGGCCAGGCGCTTTGGGTAGAGGGATTCGGACACGTGCGCGCGCTCCTTGCGCTTCCAGATAATCTGCCAATGCTTCGCGGTACGGCCTCAGCGAGACACGCGAGGCCCGGACGATCTTCTCGGTGCTCAGCATCGAATTGGCCGGCCGCTTCGCGGGGCGGGTCACCTCGCGGGCCGGAACGGGAATGACCTCGGCCGCCGCTCCGGACAGCGCCACGATATCGCGGGCGAACTCAAACCAGGACGTCCAGCCGCCTTGCGTCAGGTGATAGACCCCCGGCGCGATTTGACTGGAGCGGCAGGCCTCCGCCATGAAATCCTGGATCCCTTGGGCCAGGTCCAGGGCATAGGTCGGGGCACCCACCTGGTCAGACACCACTTTCAAGACCGCCCTCTTCCCGGCCATCGACAGGATCTTGTCCACGAAGTTCACCCCGCCCGCGCCGTATAGCCACGAGGTCCTCAATAGAAACGCGCCGCCCAGCTTCGCCGCCGCCACCTCCTCCTCCGCCTCCAGTTTGGTGCGGCCGTACACGTTGAGGGGGCCCGTTCGGTCGGTCTCGGCGTAGGGAACGCGCTTCGCTCCGTCGTAAACGTAGTCGGTGCTCAAAAATAGAAACCGCGCTTCCGTGCCTTGAACGCTCGACACCAGGTTCGCCGTGGCCTCCACGTTGGCGCGCCGCGCGCGGTCGGGGTCGCGCTCGCAACCGTCCACGTCTGTCCACGCGGCCGTGTGGAGGATCCAGTCGAAGGCCTGCCGGGCCACCTCGTCCGCGAAGGAGGCGCGTTCCTCAAGGTCGGCCCGCAAGTACGGCACGCCTTCGTGGGGATTGGGCCGCCGCCCCAGGCCCCAGACCTCATGCTCCTTGCGCAGGAGCTCGATGAGCACGCGGCCCAGCATGCCCCCCGATCCCGTGACCAAGACCTTCATGTCAGGACTTCCGCGTGAAGCGGTCGCGCTTCAGGGGCCGCCACCAGTCCGGGTGCGCCCGGTACCAACTGATCGTTTCTCGAAGAGCGGCATCAAAGCTGTAGCGCGTGCGAAATCCGAGCCGCTCGATCTTGGAGCAGTCGAGCCGGTAGCGAAAATCGTGTCCCAGCCGGTCCCGCACATGATGGATCCTGTCCGCGCCCTTGCCGAAAGCCGCCAGAAGCTTGCGCGCCAGGTCGATGTTGGTCATCTCCGTTCGGCTCCCGAGGTTGTAGACTTCCCCGGGCCGGCCTTTTTGAAACGCCAGCAGGATGCCGCGCACGCTGTCCTTGACGTACAACCACTCGCGCCGGTTGTGCCCTTTCCCGTACAGCGGAAGGCGCCTGCCCTCGATCAGGTTCGTCACAAAAAGCGGGATCACCTTTTCGGGAAACTGGTTGGGACCGAAATTGTTCGAGATTCTCAAGATCACGGCGGGGAGCTTGTAGGTTTTCCAATACGAGCGCACGAGATGGTCCGCGCTGGCCTTGGACGCGGCATAGGGGCTGTTGGGGAAAAGACCGTTCTCTTCGCGAAACTTGCCGTTCACAATCGACCCGTAGACCTCGTCGGTGGAAATGTGCACGAGGCGTTTGACCCTCGTTGCCAGGCAGGCGTCCAGAACATTCTTGGTGCCAAGGACGTTGGTGATGAAAAAACCGTTCGCCTCCAAGATCGAGCGGTCGACATGCGTTTCAGCCGCGAAATGCACTACGGCGTGGACACCGCGAACGCAACGTCGAAGCTGCGCCAGGTTGCAAACGTCGCCTCGCACGAACTTGTGCCGGGGATGTTTGAGAACGCTCTTGAGGTTCGCAATGTTGCCGGCGTAGGTGAGCTTGTCGAAGGTGACGACGCGCACGCGCGGCATCACGGCCAACACGTGCCGCACAAAGTGGCTTCCAATGAAGCCCGCGCCGCCCGTGACAAGGATCGTCTTCATTTACCCGTCAAACGCTCGCGCGGGAGCGCTCGGCCACCAAGGTGGAGGCGCGCAGCAACGACTCGAAGGTGCCGGCGTCCGTCCAGTAGCCCGCGAGCACGTCGTACTCCATTTCGTTCATCTGAATGTAGCGATTGTTGACGTCCGTGATCTCGAGCTCCCCGCGGCCCGAGGGCTTGAGCGTGCGGATGAAATCGAACACGCGCGCGTCGTACATGTACACGCCGGCCACTGCGTAGCGGCTGGCCGGATGTTCGGGCTTCTCCACAATGCGCGTGAGCCTGCCTCGCTCGAACTCGGGAACGCCGAAGCGCTCCGGGTCCTCCACCTCCTTCAAGAGGATGCGCGCGCCCCGGGCTTGCTCTTCAAACCGCTTCACGAAAGGCAGGATGTCGTCTTCCAGGATGTTGTCGCCCAAGATGACGACCATCCGATCCCCGTCCGCGAAATGTCGCGCCAAGGCCAACGCCTCCGCAATTCCGCCCTCCCCCTTTTGATACGCGTAATGAATCTCCTTCAAGCCGAACTCCTCGCCGTTGCCCAGGAGCCGCAAGAAGTCCCCCGCGCTCGCGCCGCCCGTCACGATCAGGATGTCGCGAATGCCGGCCCCCACAAGGGTCATCAGCGGATAGTAGACCATGGGCTTGTTGTAGACCGGCAGCAGGTGCTTGTTGGTCACGCGCGTCAGGGGGTGCAGCCTCGTGCCCAACCCTCCGGCCAGGACAATGCCTTTCATCGGCCGGCCCGCGCCTCCCACTGGTAGGGAATCTCCCCGGAGAAGGGATCGGCTCGATACTCGTCGGGCTCGTTGTAGTGATACACCTCGGTGGGGACATTGAGAATCATGGCGTCCTCTTGGCTCTCGGAGCTCATGAAACCGTGATACACATAGGGCGGGATCTTGATCAGGAGAGGGTTGTGGAAACCGATGTCGAACTCGTTCACCTCGCCGAAAGTCCTGGACTCCGGCCTCGCGTCGTAAAGCACCACCAGGGCTTTGCCCTGAAGACAGGAAAAATGATCGGTCTGAACCTTGTGGTAATGCCACCCCTTCACGATCCCGGGCTTCACCACGGTCACATACACCTGCCCAAAGCGCTCGAACATCGGCTCATCGGAGCGCAGAATCTCCATGAGAAGCCCGCGCTCGTCGGGAATGACCTTCAGGGACTTGACGCCAACGCCCTCGATCATGCCTGGCGCCTGACCCTCACGCGCAGCACCGGCCGCTTCTCCCCCACGGCCCGCGGCTCATAGGTGCGGCCTCGCCCCACGCCCACGTAGCGAAAGCCGGCTCGCGCCATCTCCTCCGGCTCAAAGACGTTGCGCCCGTCGAAAAAGTAGGGAGCTGCCATTCCCTTTCGCAGCCGCTTCAAGTCGAGCTCGCGGAACTCCTTCCACTCGGTGAGCAGCACCACCGCGTCTGCGCCCTTGGCGCACTGGTAGGGGTCCTTGGCAAACTGCACGTTCTTGAGGACCGGCCTGGCCTTCTCGACGGCCACGGGATCATACGCCACGATCTCCGCGCCCTCGCGCTGCAAGGCCTCAATCACGTCGCAGGAAGGCGCGAACCGCATGTCGTCGGTGTCCGGCTTAAAGGAAAGCCCCAGGATCGCGATGCGCTTGCCGCTCAGGTTCCAGAGCTCTTGCTGGATGAGCTTCAGAAAGTAAAGCTTCTGGCGCTCGTTGATCTCGCGGGTCGCGCCCAGAATCTTCAGGTCAATCCCGCGCCGCTCGCCGATGCGGATGAACGCCGCCAGGTCCTTCGGGAAACACGAGCCCCCGAAGCCCACGCCGGCATTTAAAAAGGCACGGCCGATCCGCCGGTCGAGCCCCATGCCCTCCGCCACCAGCTTCACGTCCGCTCCGACTGCGTCACACAGCTGGGAGAGGGAATTGATGAACGAAATCTTCGTGGCGAGATACGTGTTGGAAGCGTGCTTGATGAGCTCCGCGCTCTCGATGTCCGTCACCAGGATGGGCGCTTTCAAGCCCGCATACAGCTCGCGCAGCAGCTTTTCGGCCTTGGGCGACTCGACGCCCAGCACGATGCGGTCCGGAAACATGAAGTCGTGCACCGAGCTGCCCTCGCTCAAGAACTCCGGGTTGGCGGCCACGTCAAACGCCACGCCCTTCTTGACGTGCAACTCGATCGTGCGCTTGATCCAACGGACCGTCTCCACCGGCACGGTGCTCTTGCTGACGATCAGCCGGTAGGACGTCAGGGCCCCGGCAATTTGCCGCGAGACATTCTCCACGAACGAAAGGTCCGCCTCGCCGTTGGGCCTCGGCGGGGTGTTAACGCAGATGAAGACGACGTC
>CAZPNG010000185.1:0-6991 GCA_964587845.1 uncultured bacterium
AGATGCCGAATTGATCCTCGAGACTTCCCCCATGGTGAGCGAATACGAATCCGGCGTCGCGCTGGACGCCAAGAGCCCCCGGTCCTTCGCGCGTCGAATCACGGAGGCCTCGAAAATCCTGAGAGCTTGCGAAATCGCCGCCTTCAAGACGGGTCCCATCCCGCTCGCGCTCTCGGCAAAGCGCTCGGCAAGCGGCGTAGGGACGCGAGCGCCCTGAAGCTCCCGCTTGTAGCGCAACCGCACAAGCGCTTCGGGATCCAGCCCGGCGCCCGCCGCAAGGTCCATGAGGTAGCGGAATCGCAGAACGGTCCGGTCCTTCATCCAGTCCTGCTCGATGGCGAAGCGGGTTGCGCCCGTGGCGTCGTGGACAGCTCTCCATCCGAGGGCCTTGAGAAGTTCAGACATTCGATCGTAGGAGTCAGGATCCAGCGCCCGCGAGGGGCTCTTGCGCGTTCCGGAGACGAGCCCGGTCCGCCCAAATCGCAATCCCCATTTTCGGAGTTGGTCGATCTGGCCCGGGAGTTCGGCAAGCGTCCCCTGGGTCCTGACAGCGGTGCCCGCCTCCCGCTCATACAGCCGCAGGGCCGTGGCCCGAATCCTATCTGCTCCCTCTCCCAGGAAGCCACCCACTAAAGCAGCATCTGTAAAATTGACCCGCATGAATGGGCCTCTCAGGTCGTCAAGTTTCGGGTAATTCACCTTCAGCAGGCCTCGATCCCGCATCTCCCGGAGAAAAGGCCGGTAGGGCTCGAGGCCCAGCGCCTCGCCGATCTGCGCGACCGCCAGGAATTTTCCCGCCGCACTGGAAAGACCGAAACCCGAAAAATCAGAAAAAGTGGTCTGGACCCCCGACATCATCCCTTTCGCGAGCACATAGAACAGCGGACGGCTGAAGGCAATGCGCGCGAGCGCTGTCACACGCTCCTCCTTCACTCCCACGCGCTGACCTCCCTCCAGCGAATGGAATCGGTGCAGGACTTCTTCTGCAATGCTCGCCTCAAACAAATCCCAGGCAAATTGCTGGATCGCTCCCTGCGGACGGTTCCCCCTCCTCAAGAGGTGAGCCCACTGCACAGACAGGAGAAACGCTGCGGGGCCTTGCCAAAACTCGATTCCCCGCGTGACCTTCTTCTTCGTGAGCAGAGCGTGCACTGCTTGAGCTTCCCACAACAGGGCATCTGTCACGACGTGAACACCCAACGGAGAACTCCCGGAAAGCGCGCGGCCATATTTGGCAAGCGCGGCGGATACCCCCCAAATGGGGAAAGATTGTCCCCCGAGCGCGTGTTCCAGGCCGGACCTGGCGCGTTGCACGACCGGAAGCTCGATCACAGGCCTAAGGGCGGGCGCTGATTTAATCAGGACATAGCCCCTCAACGCGGCTTGCCGGTTAAATCTTTCCAGGATCTCTCCGGCCCGTCCGTACTCTTGATTGCTCAGAGCGGCGAACATGACTTTGAGGTCCGCCCAAAAGTTGGCAATCCACGGGACCTCGGAGAGCCGGCCTTTGAGGTCCCTGATCTGACTTGCTGAAAGCCCTCCTCCCTCCGCAATGTAAATACCCTGCGCGATTCCCCAGAGATACGGCTCCACGCTCGGCTCCGGCCGGATTCCGTGGCCCACCGCAATCACTTTTGCCCGGGACGCGCTCTGCCGCTTCGGCTGTCTCCGCGACCGCCTGCGGCGAGGCACTTGAATGGCCCGGCGAAACTCAGCCAGGAACAGCTCCCGATCCTTGCCCCAAAGACCCAGCACCTGGGCCAAGTGGGTAATGGTTTCTTGCAGCCGGCCGGTGAGATTCGTGCCACGCTCGAAGTACGCGATATGTTGCTTTTTGATCAGCCACCCGGTCACCGAGCTCAGGCGCTCCGCAAGGTCTTCCTGTCTCAAGCCCAGCCGAACGCGATGAAAGGCGAGGCGCCGGCCAAAGGCCTCCCGCGCATCACTCGGCGCTCTGCCCAACACGCCGCTGCGAATGGGCGAACCGAGCTCCGAAGCCCTCACAGCCTCCGCCGGTTCGACTTGCGTCCGACTCTTGCGCACCTCATTGAGAGCTTGGAGGTAATCGGCAATCAGCAACTCCCGATCCTCGCCCCAAAGACCCAGCACGTCGGCCAGGTGCCTGATGCTCTCTTGCAACTTGCCGGTCAACAGCTTCCCGCGTTCGAAGTTCATGATCTCAGGTTGATAAAACGGCCTGCCCGCTGCCAAAGTCAGCCGCCGGGCAAGCTCTCGCTGACTCAGACCCAACCGGACCCGATGAAGGTAGATGCGTCGACCGAAGGTCTCACGGGCATTGGCAGGAGCCGCCTCCGGACTCACGGCCCGGCTAAAATCAGCGAGGAACAACTCCCGGTCCTTCCCCCAAAGACCCAGCACCTGGGCCAGGTGCGTGATGTTCTGCCGCAGCTTGCCGGTCAGGCCCACGCCGCGTTCGAAGTGTGCGATTTCACCAAAAATATAAAGCCGATCACTTGCCGAAGTCAGCCGCCGGGCAAGCTCCCTTTGAGTCCACCCCCGCTGAATGCGATGGAAAGCGAGGCGCCGTCCGAAGGCCTCCCGCGCGTTGCCGGGGTCCTTGCCTAACGCCGTGCTGCGAAGGGGTGGACCTATTCGGGACGGGCTGTGGCGCTCGGCGGAGCTCGTCCACCATCCATCGAGAAGCGCCGTCAGTTCGGGCAGTTCGCGGCGGGCCAGGGGGCGAACGTGATGCTCATCAAGCGTCTTCCTGCTCCGCACTCGCTCAAGCGCCTCGGGCGGAATCCCGTTGCCGGTTTGGTGGAATCTCATGACCTCCAGGCAAAGGATGTGGGCGGCGAGACTCGTCATCGTGTCCACCTCGTGCCTCAGAAAGAATTGCCGCGCCAGCGGGACCAAGAATTCCTTCAGCTCGTCCGTCACAAAATCCTCGGGCGCTCGCGCCTTCAAAAGATCATCGAGTTCGCGCAGCACGTCATGAGGCATGCGCTTTGCCGCCTCCTCGCGCGAGAACAAACCGGCCTCCTGGACCCACAGGATGCCCTCGCGGTGGCGCTGGCGCTCCCCCAGCTCGCCCGCCATCCACAGGCGGAAGCCCTCGCGGATGGGGCGCTCGTGCCGCGCGAGATACCGGCTGGCGGGATGCTGCGGGTTACGAAGATCAAGCTTCAGCGGCTTTCGCAAAAGTGGATTCTTGCTGTCACTCACAAGAACGGTATCCAACTCGTCGTCGACCGCCTCGCGAAGCGGCCTCATGACTGAGAATAATCGCCAGCCCCAGGCCTCGCGAATCATGAGGACGGCGAGCCGGCTAATCAAGACGTCACGGGACCCGGAGCGCTTGATCTGCCCGAGCCGGTCGGACATGTCCCGCACGCCCACTCTTAACCTGTCCGTTCCATCGGGGTCGATGCCCTTCTCCATGAAGATGCCCTCTTGGTAAATTTTGGTGGCTTGCAGGCGGTTGCGAACCTCCTCAGAAAACTCATCGAGCACCGCGCGCGTCTCGACAACGCCCCGAGCTTCCATCCACCCGACGTACCCCGCCGCCTTGACCCACTCGACCGTCTCCAGAATGACGGGCTGGATCGTTTCGACGTCCGGCTTGACCTGAGCCAGCAGCTCCCAGATGCGCGCCATGTGAGCGTCGGCCGGGGAGGCCGGCTGCGGCCCCACGCTGCGCCCGGGGCTCGCGCGCTCGCGCGAGCGCGCCTTCCAGTCGTCGAGCGCGCGAAGCATGTCAGGCAGGATCTCCCGCACGAAGTCCCGCACCATGACGTGGTTCGGCACCTCGCCTCGCCGGATATCCTCCAAGACTTTCGGGTTCACGCCGCGGCCCGTCCGGTGAAACCGCATGACGTTCACCAAGAGAAAATGGGTATACGCGCTGTTGAACGTCGTGAGGTTGCCCGCGAGGAAGGCACGCGGCATGATGACAAACAGATCCGAAAGCGTGTCCGTCAAAATTGCCTCAGCGTCTCTCTCTTGCTCAAGCCCCTCCAGCTCTTTGAGATCTTTCGCCACAGTTCGTGATCTGGCGGCTTCAAGGGACAGCCACCCGTTCTCCCGGGCCCACCGGACGGCCTGCCTTTGAAACGACCCCTCTCCAAGCTCGCAAGTCAGCATATAGGTGACCATCCTCAGGATGTCGGTTTCATGCGTTGCGAGATAGCGGCTCGCGCGGTGATTGGGGTCGGCCAGGTTCATCTTGGCGTCTTTCACGAGCAGAGGGTTGTCCTTCATGTTGAGATACACTGCATCCTTCAGATGCTCAGTCGCCCGGCGCTCCGGCTCGATCACAACAAGGAACCGCCAGCCCCATGCCTCGCGCGCCACCACTGAAGCAATCCGGGCCACGAAGGCGTCACGCGAACCCGAACGGGCGATTTTGGAGAGGAGGCGAGCCGCGTTCCACGGCTCCACCCAGTTCCTCAGGGGTCCGCCCGGCCTGGAGCCTTTCACAAAGTAGATGCCGCGCCTGGGCTGATCAATCACCAGTGTCTGTGAGCGGACTGCCTCGGCATACTCGTTCAGAACCCCGAGCGTGTCCGGATGCCCCTGCGCCGCCATCCATTCCGGATAGCCCGCCGCCTTCAGCCACTCGATCGTCTCCAGAATGACGGGCTTGATCGTTTCGACGTCCGGCTTGACCTGCGCGAGCAGCTCCCAGATGCGCGCCATGTGAGCATCGGCCGGGGAGGCCGGCTGCGGCCCCACGCTGCGCCCAGGGCTGGCGCGCTCGCGGGAACGCGCCTTCAAATCCTCAAGAGCGGCAAGCAAGTCGGGCAGGAGCAGGCGCGCCAGGTCCCGAACCATCGAGCGATCCAGCCGCTCGCCCCCGCGCAGGGCTTCCAGCACGCTCGGATGCAATCCCGCCCCCGTTTGGTGATAAAGCAGTGTCTCCAGCAAGAGCACGTGCGCGTACATGCTCGTGAGAGCGTCGGCACGGCCGAGCAGGAACTCACGCGCTTGGGTGTCGAACAGATTCACGAGCTCGCCCGCCAGATGCGACTCGGCGTCCTCGCGCTTCACCGCGTACTCAAGTTCCGCAAGGCCCGCCGGCGGCGTCCGCGACAAGGCGGCCGCGTGGGAGTACAGGCCCGCCGCCTCGGCCCACTCGACGGCCTGCTGCTGGGCAGTTTTCTCGCCCAACTCAATGACGAGGTTGTGTTTGAACGAAGCCAGAATCTCATCGCGATGGGCGAGCAGGAAGCGGCTCGCGGGATGACTGGGTTTCTTCGGATCAAACGTGGGCTTGCGCACGAGCAGCGGGTTATCGGAGCTGTGCGCAAAAATCGTCGCGGCAACCTCATCAGACGCCTGCCGCTCGCGCTCGGCCACGGTTTGGTAGCGCCAGCCCCAGGATTCGCGCACCACGGGCGATGCAAAGCGTGCGATGAAGACATCGCGCGAGCCCGAGCGGCCAATCCTGCGCAAGAGCTCCGAAACATTGTGCCGCTCGACATAGTTCGTGAGGGGCCCGCCCCTCTTGGAACCCTTCAGGAAGTACACTCGCGGCCGCGGAGTCTCAAACGCCTGAGTTTGGGTGTTCCAGGCCTGCGCATACTCGTCCAGGACGCGCCCCGCCTCCGGATATCCCTGCAACGCCATCCACTCCGGATACCCTGCCGCCTTCAGCCACTCGACCGTCTCGAGAATGACGTGCTTGATCGTTTCGACGTCCGGCTTGACTTGCGCGAGCAGCTCCCAAATGCGCGCCATGTGTTCTGCGGCGGTCGCGCGCGCCGCGGTGTGCCGACGCGGAGGGCGGAGCGGCCCGGGCAGCTCTTGCGGGGGACGCTCCCATCGCAGCGCCCGGTTGAGGGCCCGGAGGATCGCACTGTCTACGGAGGCCACAAGTCTCCCCGTAACACGATCCCAAATGACATTGGAAGCCTGCGAAGGTCCGTGCAGGCGAATCAGCTTCTGAAGACGGTCGAGGTCGAGAGCCGCATGACGAGCCGCGCCATGCCCCCGGCCGTGGCGAGCCGGCCGACTGAGGCCCGCGCGATCCGCCCAATGCTTTAACACCGCCAGAGCGAACGCAGGCCCGCCGTAGGCCAGGGCCGCACGAAAATCATTGTCGTCCCAGTTTTCGAATCCCCCCTTGGAGTCCTCAACGACCGGCAGCGCCCTAACTTCTTCAACCGCCCGGGAAGCTCTGGGAACGCCGTACGGCGCAACCCATTTCTCAGCGCTCACTCGCGTTCCGACCGAGGTGTCCCGGAATCCGATGCGCAAGATGGCCTCGTTTGAGCGCTTCGCGGCCAGCTCCAGCTCCCTCCACGTGAATGCCCGCGCGACGCGGCCCGCACGATAAAGGGCGTAGGCGGGAAGCGATTGCAGAGCCGACGTGAAGACAGCCACGCCCGTGCCATCCGCAAGCATCGAGGAGATCATGTTCTGGGGCCGCTCGAACAGAACGGCGCGGAAGCGCTCTCTCCTCAGCGTCACCTCGAGCCCGCGCAAGAAGTCTTCATTCAACAGGTCCTCCCGAACGTCCAGCACCAAGAGCCGCTCCGCCCACATCGCGATCGGCTCCCTCCACAAATCCTCGACCGAACTCTCCAGCGCCGTCACGTTGGACGAGGGCGTGGACTCCCACGACGTGGTCACGGTGGGCACATGCGCGAGCCGGATGTACGGGTCCTTTCGGGTCTCGACGCGAGCGGCCGCGAGGCAGCATTCCTCCACGCCTTCCGTGACGCCGGCCCGATCGGGCCCGATCGGATCGGAGAGGATGACCGTTCTTCCTGCCTCACCCTGGCGGTAAATCAGGTTCGTGTAGCGGACGCCTCCGACGGTGAGCTTCGCCACGTTCCCGGCCACTCGCGCCCGCCCACGGCCCCGCGGGGGCCCGACGTCTTCGGCCCCGGCCACTTTCCTGGCCACCGGCTGGCGCAAGAAGATGCGCAGGCGCCTCAGGAGCTCCGTCCGCTGGGCCGCCTGCCCGCGTGTTCTCTTCGCTTTCGCCCGTGCGGCCGCATGACGCTCTTTCAATTCATATCCCTCC
>CAZPNG010000186.1:0-13462 GCA_964587845.1 uncultured bacterium
CTCGCTGCGGAGATCCTGCATCGTGTCATGCGGCGGCACCGGGAAGTAGCCTTCCTTGTACCGGGGCTTGTAGCCCAGGTTGGGCTTCTCGTCGCGCCCGGTGTTCCACTCGCCCTCGATGGAGTCGATGTAATAGAAGCTGCACTCTTCGCGCGTGTCGAACCGCACGTCGTCGAAGATGAAGAACTCCAGCTCCGGGCCCCAGTAGCTGGTGTCCGCAATCCCAGTCTTCTTGAGGTAAGCTTCCGCCTTCTTCGCGATGTAGCGCGGGTCGCGTGAGTAGGGCTCGCGGGAGATGGGGTCATAGATGTCGCAGATGACGCTCAGGGTGGGAATCTTGAGAACGGGGTCGAGAACCGAGGTCTTCGGGTCCGGCATCAAAATCATGTCGGATTCCTGAATCTTCTGGAACCCGCGGATCGAGGAGCCGTCGAACCCGATTCCGTCCACCCAGATGCTGGACTCCAGGCTCTCGTAATCCAACAGGTCCGTGGCGGGAATGGAGAAGTGCTGCCACAAGCCCGGAAGGTCGTTGAACTTGAAGTCGACGATTTGAATCTTGTGCTTCCTGATGTACTTCTTGACGTCTTCGGGAGTTGAAGGCGACGCAAGCTCAATCAGCTCCTCTTCCCGATCTCTCTCCGCTACCAGCGTTGACATGTGTCTAGTCCTCCTCGCGCGTCGGGCGCCTCTCCCCTGAGGACACCGCCCTCGGCGGAACCGATGTGAATGAAGGGGTTTCCCTCCTCGTGGACGAAAAGGGGAGTCAGTTTAGCAAGACACTCCCCCGCTTGTAAAGCCCAAATTGCAATCGGCATGCCAACCGGCGCGCCGGCCGAGCTCTTATACAGGAATACCCACCCTGCCGGCGCCTCTGGGACGCGTCCCGGACAGTTTTGTAGCAAACAGCACAAATCTGTTGATGGGCCGGAAGCTAGCGCCACTTGCGCAGCTTGTAGCCGAGAATGCGCTCTGTCACGCCCAGCTCGCGGGCGGCCTTGCGCTTGTTGCCTCCGTTGCGCCCAAGCGCTTCCTCGATCATCTGCTGTTCGATGGCGCCCACAACGTCCGGTAGGGTCCTCGAGGCCTGCCCGGCGCCCGAGGCGTGCGGAGCTTCACTTTTGACCGGCGCGCGGCCCGGCCGCACCATGAGCTTGCCGAGAAAGGGAAAGTGCTGCGGCGTCAACTGCGAGCCCTTGCACATGACCACGGCATGCTCCACGGCGTTTTCCAGCTCGCGCACGTTGCCGGGCCAGTCGTAGGTGCGCAGGAGCTCCCACGCCTCATCCGAGATGCCCTTGATGCCGGTCTTGCTGTTTTCGCGCTTGGAGCGCTCGAAGAAGTGGAACACGAGGAACTGGACGTCCTCGCGCCGCTCGCGAAGCGCGGGCAGGAAAACCGGCACCACGTTCAGCCGGTAGTACAGGTCCTCGCGAAACCGTCCCGCCCGAACCTCCTCTTCGAGATTCGTGTTCGTGGCCGCAATCAAGCGCACGTCCACGCGCAGGGTTTCCGTCCCGCCCAGGCGCTCAAACTCGCGCTCCTGCAACACCCGCAGGAGCTTCACCTGGATGGCCAGCGGGATGTCCCCCACCTCATCCAGGAAGAAGGTGCCGCGGTGCGCCAGCTCGAAGCGCCCCTTCTTTTGATGGATGGCCCCGGTGAAGGCGCCTTTCTCGTAGCCGAAGAACTCCGATTCCAGCAGGTGCTCGGGCAGGGCCGCGCAAGAAACCTTGATGAAAGGGCCGTCGGCCCGCGGGCTCTGGTAGTGGATGGCGCGCGCCACCAGCTCCTTGCCCGTGCCGCTTTCCCCGCGAAGCATGACGGTGGCGCGCGTGGAAGCCACCAGTTGGATGGAGGCATACACGTCGAGCATGGTCTTGGACTCGCCCACGATGTTCTCGGGCCGGTAGATCTGCTTGAGCTCCCCCTTCAAGCGCGCGTTCTCGTCGCGCAGCTTGGCGCGCTCGGCTTCCACCTTGCGGTGCGCCGAAACCGCGCCTGCGACGAGCGAGCTGATGACCGTCAGCAGCTGCAAATCCTCTTCCAACATGGTCTCGTCAGAAAAGAGCCGGTCGACCGAGAGCGTCCCCACGGCCTTGCCCTTCACTTTGACCGGCACGCAGATGAACGCGATGTTGTTGCGGTCGAGGTTCTGGCGCGCGCGTGTCTTGTTGAGAAACAGCGGCTCATCCCCCACGTTGGGCACCACCATGGCCTGGCCCGTCTCAACCACGCGGCCCGTGACGCCCTCGCCGACCTTGTAGCGGCCGCGGCGCACGGCGGCTTCGTCCAGGCCGTAAGCCACCTCGATCTGGATCTCATTGGACTCCGGGTCCAGGACCGTGAGCGTCGCGCGCTCCATCTGGAGATCACGGTGCAAGATTTCAAAGACGTCCCGGAGGTCGGCCTCGAGATCCAGAGGGTTCATGACCGCCTGCGCCACTTCATGGAGCACCTTTAGCTTCTTGTCGTCTCCGGATTCTTGACGCTTTTTGAGCGCGCTCATGGCGCCTCGCTCACCACGCACAAGCGGTGTTTGTCGGCGAGCTCGATGAGCTTTTCGGGCTCCAGCACGAGCGTCCGGCCATGCTCGAACACAAGCACACGCGCGCGCGCCTCGGCGCAGGAACGCACGGTCTCCAAACCCACGGCCGGCACGTCAAAACGAAAATCCTGATGGGGCCGCGCCACCTTCACGACCACGGCGCCCGAGCCGGCCAGCCGGCCGGCGCGGCGGATCGTTTCATCCGTGCCTTCAATGGATTCCACCGCCACCACGGACGTGTTCTTCACCACCACGGTCTGGCCGATGTCGAGGCGCGCGGACTCCCGCGCGATGCGCAGTCCGTAGGAGATGTCTTTGCGCTCCGCCTTCGAGGGCTTGCTGCGCGTCCACACGCCCCGCCGGGAGCACGCCGGCGGCAGGAACGCCTGCTGCTCGAGCAGGCGCACGCCGGCCTGCTGAATGCGCTTCGCTATGCTTTCCAGAAGGGCATGGTCCTCGCGGTTCACCAGGCGCGCCACCACCTTGATCATCTCCCAGTCCGGCCGCACGCGCCCGGCCAGAAGCCGCCCCTTTTCTATTTTTCCAGCGAAGACCGCTTCCCGCACGCACTCGCGCTTGAAGAACTCGAGCAGGCCCCCGAGCTTTCCCACGTTGACCCATTGAAGAGAATCCGAAAGACCCTCCATCTCCCGCGTGGCTTCACCCTCGATCGCCGCCGTCACGACGGCCAGACCCCGCCGCCTGGCCTCACGCGCCGTGAGGATGGGGAGAAGACCGGACCCTGCGATGATACCGATACGATTCATAGGAGGATTGGAATCAGCTACTTACAGAGGCCGCGCTGGGAAGCCTTGAGAAACTCCAAGAGTTGGCGCACCACGTCGTGACCTGACACCTCGGTCTCGATGCGCTGAATCACCGACGGGAGGGACAAGCCGGACCGGAAGATGATCTTAAAAGCGCGCTTGAGAAGTTTGCGGGCCTCGGGCTCGATGCCGTTGCGCTCCAAGCCCACCGTGTTGAGCCCGAAGGCGCGCGCCGGGTGGCCATCCACCATCATGAAGGGCGGCACGTCTTGGACGACCTTCGAGCAGCCGCCCACGATCACCAGGGCGCCCACCCGCACAAATTGATGCACCCCCGACAGGCCCCCGATAATGGCGCCGTCTTCAACCACCACATGGCCTGCCAGCGTGGCCGCATTGGCAAGCACCGTCTTGTTTTTCACCACGCAGTCGTGCGCCACATGCGCATAGGCCATGAACAGGTTGTCGTTGCCGATCACGGTCTCGGTGCCCGGCTTGGTGCCGGGGTTCACCGTAACATACTCGCGGATCTTGTTGCGATCGCCGATCAGGAGGAAGCTCGCCCCGCCCTCGTACTTCTTGTCCTGGGTGACGCTGCCCACCACGGCGCCGGTGAAAATCTCGTTGTCAGAGCCGATCGTGGTATGCCCTTCGATGACGCAGTGGCTGGCGACGCGCGTGCCGCGGCCGATGCGCACATGTTCGGCGACCAGCGCGTAGGGGCCGATCTCAACCTCCAAGCCCAGTTCGGCGCCCGGATGCACGATCGCAGTGGGGTGGATGGACGCTCGCGAGGCCTGCGTCACCATGGCGCTATTGGGCAGGCTCCGGTTCCTCCCCGCGGCCGAGGAAGAACTTCACCTCCGCCTCGCACACCACGTGGCCGTCGACCTTGGCCACGCCGCGGCACTGGCCCGTGGAGGCGCGCACCCGCAACACCTCGATTTCCATGCGCAGGGTGTCGCCGGGCACGACCTTGCGGCGAAACTTGGCGTAATCAATGGAGAGCAGATAAGCCATCTTGCCGGCGTTCCCCGGCACCGAAAGAATGACGACCCCGCCGGCCTGCGCCATGGCTTCGATGATCAGCACGCCGGGCATGACGGGCTCCTCGGGAAAATGCCCGCGGAAGAACGGCTCGTTGGCCGTCACGTTCTTGATGCCCACGCCCCGCTTGCCCGGCTCCAGCTCCAGCACGCGGTCCACGAGCAGGAACGGGTAGCGGTGCGGCAAAATCTTCCGGATGTCCTCGATGCCGAGTTCTTTTTGCACAGGTCGGGCCACGGATTCCCTTCCTTTCTGCGCGGTTGAGCCTGCCCCCTCACTGAGGAGGCGGGACACGAGCTCCGCGTTTTGCCGGTGTCCGGTCTTCGCCGCGATGACGTGGCCCCGGAACGGGCGGCCCAGAAGATAGAGGTCGCCGATCAGATCCAGAATTTTGTGCCGTGCGGCCTCGTTGTCAAACCGCAGCGTGTTGCCTAACGGCGCATGCCCGTCAAAAACCAGGGTGTTCTCCAAGCTTGCGCCCTTGCCGAACCCTTGCGCGCGCAGGGCCTCGGCCTCCTCTTTCAAGCAAAAGGTGCGCGCCGGCGCGATCTGAGTTTTGAAAACCTCCGGTGTCACGGAAAACGAAGCAAACTGGTCGGGCAAAGCCTGTGAGCCGTAGCTTAACGTATAGGAAACGCGAAACTCTTCGTCCGGGAAGACGGCGAACATGGCGTCCCGCTCCTGCCAAAAGACAGGTTGTGGAACGCGAAAGTAGGTGCGCTCGGCCTCTTGAGCCGCCAGGCCCGCGCGCGCAATGGCTTCAGCATACTGGCACGCGCTTCCGTCCATGGCGGGAAGCTCGGGGCCTGACACCTCCACCTCGGCGTTGTCGACGCCCAGGGCGTGGAGCGCCGCCATCAGGTGCTCGATGGTGTTGACGGAGGTCCCATTGAGTTCCAGGGAAGTCTGCCGGTCGGCCCGCACGCGCGAGGGACTCCGCCACATCCGCGCCGGGATGGCCGGCGTGCCGGCCATATCGGTGCGCCGGAACGTGATGCCGGCACCCGCAGGAGCAGGCTTGAGGCGCAGGGTCACCGGCAGGCCCAGGTGGATGCCTGCGCCCTCAAAGACAACTTCCTCGGCGAGGGTGTGCTGGCAGTCCACGATGTTCACTTCGCCAGCGGAGCCGCCGAATCGAGCGCGATCACGCCGGCGGACGAGTCCTTCTTCCTCTCCTTATCGAAGCGGGCGTTCATGTCCTGAATGATGTCTTCCGTGACGTCAAAGGCGTCACGCCGGTACAAAGCCACGCGCTCGTTGAAGACAAAGTCGAAACCCCGCCTGCGTCCGTAATCGATCACCGAGCGGTTCAGGTCTTCCAGGATTTCCTTCATGACGCGCTCCCGCTCGCGCCCCAGGGAGTCCTCGACGGACCGCCTGAACTGCACGAGCGCCTCGCGCTTCTTATCCAGCTCCTTTTGCTTCGCGGCCTTTTTCTCCTGCGACGCGAGGCTGATTTCGTCTTCCAGCTTGCGCACTTCCTCAACCAGGCGGGTGTGCTCGGATTTCTTGCTCTCCCCCGCGGTGCGGAAGGACTCGTCGTAAATCTTGGTCTTCTCGTAAGCGTCGAACACCTCGGTGACATTCACGAAAGCCAGCCGAAGCGACGTGTCCTTCTTGCCGCACCCGGCCGCTGCAAAAACCGCCACCGCCAACACCAGCCATCTCTTTGTGCTCATGCCGATCCCCTCAATCTCCTTTGAGCCGATTAGAAACCCCGGCTTAAGCTGAACTCGAAGCGTCCTAGCTTGTTCTTGTCATCCTTGTTGACGATGGGAAACCCCCAATAAAAGGCCATGGGACCCACCGGCGTCTTGATTTTCATGCCCGGGCCCACGCTGACGCCCACTTCATCCGAGAGCGCATAAGCGTCCTCGTCCACCGACGCCATGTCGACGAACGCCGATCCCTTGAAGTTCGGGATGATGGGCACGTCGTATTCCAAGCTCGCCTGGAAGAGCGAGCGGCCGCCGATGGCGTCGCCGCCGCCCTTCGGCCCCACGCGCCGGTAGCCGTACCCGCGCACGCTGCCCAAGCCGCCCGCGTAGAAACGCTCGGTAATGGGGACCGTCTCGGAGTCGCCGAACTCGTCGGTCACTCCCATGCGCGTGCGAAACTCCAGCACGTGCGGGTTTTTCTTGAAAAAACTTTTATACTGCGAGAAGCCCAGGATCCAGCGGTAAAAGGACTCATCCCCGCCCAGCCACGAGGCGGCGAAGTCGGTGGCAGCGGACCACACGCGCCCGCGCGTCGGGTTAAACGCATTGTCGCGGGAGTCACGCACGACCTCAAAGCCCGTCCGGCCCAGCCAGTACTTGGTTCCCACCGCGGTGACATCGGGGTGAGCGTCCGCGGCGATGTCTTCAAGTTCAACTCGTTCGAGCGTGTAGGACATGCTGGCCTTGTTGTATTCGCCGAACTGCCGGCCGAAGCTCGTCGCGGCGCCGATCCGCTGCTCATCGAAGTCCACGTTGTTCGCCAGCCGAGTGAGGGCAAAAATATTCAAACCGAAAGACACCCGCTTGTCAAAGAGGTAGGGCTCCACAAAGCTGAAGTCGAGATCCCGGATGCGCGAGCCGACCCGCCCGCGGGCATAAAGGCTCTGGCCGCCGCCCGTGAAGCGAGGCCAGTTCAGGAGATCGAAGTTGCGCTGGCCGATTTCCCCGAACGCGACAAACCGGTCGATCGAGCTGATGCCGCCGCCGACCGAGAGCTCTCCCGTGCGCTTCTCCTTGACGTACACCACGACATCCTTGTAATTGGGCTTCGTGGTTTCCTCGGTCTCAAAGTTGACGTCCTCGAAGTAGCCCAGGTTGTCGAGTCGCTCCTTGGAGCGCTTCATAGCTTTCCCGTCGAGGCGCTCACCCGGATAGAGGCGCAACTCGCGGCGAATCACCTTGTCCTTGGTCTTGGTGTTGCCGCGGACCTTGACCTTCTCGACGAAGTACAAATCCCCCTCTTGAATCTCGTAGAGAACATCCACCATGCCCGTCGTGGCGTTGAGCTGCGTTCGCGGCGTGATCTTGGCGTCCAGATAGCCGCGCTCGAAATAGTAGGCGCGGATGCGCGCGACATCCTCCTCCAGAGCGACCTGGCTGAATACGGCGGCGGGCAGCATCTCCAGCTCCTGCCAGATCTCGCTTTCCGGAAAGAGGACGTTCCCCTTGATCTCGACCTTGCCGGTCGCGTACTGTTTCCCCTCCTGTACGGCCAGCGTGATGAACATCCAGCCGCCCGGCTCGTCGTAGTCGAACTTCGGCTCCACCTTCACGTCCAGGTAACCCGCCTTCTGGTAGAACAGGCGCACGCGGTCAAGGTCCTCTTCAAACTGGTCTTCCTTGAATGCGCCCCCAAAAAACAACCGCCGCTTCTTGGTGCGCATCTGCTTCAACACCTTGCGCGCCTTAAATGCCTGGTTGCCCTCGACGCGGATGTCCTTGATACGGAAGCGGTCGCCCTCGATCACCTTGACGTAGATGAGCGCCTGGTTAGTTTGGGCGTTGACGTCCACCTCCTGCTCCACCTTGATGAACTTGAACCCCTTGTCGCGGTAGCGGTTCTCCACCGCCCGCACGCCCTGGGTCAACACGTTCTCATCCAGCACCTGCCCTTCTACGAGCCCGACATCCTCGCGCAGCTTTTGAGTGGAAAAGCGCGTGTTGCCCTCGATCACCACCTGCCCCACGACGGGCTTCTCCTCGACCACCACGATCACTTTCAAGCCGCCCTGGACGCTCTGCACGTCGGTGCGAATGTCGCGGAAAAATCCGGTGCCGTACAATTCCTTGATGTCGGCGCGCACGAGTTCCTGCGTCAAGGTCTCTCCGGGCCGCAACCGCATCTTGTTGAGGATGGTGGCCGTGTTCACGGCCTGATTACCGCGCACCTCAATTTCGGCCACCACCTGGGCAGGCCCCGGCTCTTGAGCCGGCCCCTCGGCGCGGGTCTGCCGGGGAGGCGCTGTTTCCTCCTGCTCGCGCTCAGGCCCTGCGGCGCGCGACTTCTCTTGTTCCGGCTCCTCAGCCCCTGTCATCGGGACCCCGCACAGGAGGAGCACCCAAACGAGAGACACCGCGAGCCATCGAGGCGTCATGAACCCGCCTCCTCACGTGTGCGCGTGAACTCAGGATTGTCGAATCGCGTCCATTCCTTGATGAACACAAGATCCACGGTGCCCGTCGGGCCATTGCGCTGCTTGGAAACAATCGCCTCGGCTTTGTTGCGGTTCTCCGCCGAGGGGCTGTAGTATTCCTCGCGGTACAAAAAGACCACCACGTCGGCATCCTGCTCGATTGCGCCCGATTCGCGCAGGTCGGAGAGCTGCGGCCGGTTGCCCGTGCGGGATTCGACCGCGCGCGACAGCTGGCTGACGGCAATCAGGGGACAGTCCAGCTCGCGCGCCAGCGCCTTCAGCGAGCGCGAGATCTCGGAGATTTCCTGCTGGCGGTTCTCGGCGCGATAGCCCCCGTGCATCAGCTGCAGGTAATCGACCACCACGAGCTCGATGTTGTGATGAGCCCGCAAGCGGCGCGCCTTGGCGCGCAGCTCCAGGATAGTCAGACCCGGTGTGTCGTCGATGAAAATGGGCGCCTCCGAGAGCCGGCCCGCCGCCTTCGTGAGGAGCGGCCAGTCGGCGTGTGAGAGGTACCCCGTGCGCACCTTCTGCGCGTCCACGCGCGCATGAGAGCATAACAGGCGTTGGACAAGCTGCTCCTTCGACATCTCAAGTGAAAAGATCGCCACGGGCTTGCCGAGCGTGACGCTGGCATGCTCGCAGATCGACAGCACGAACGCCGACTTGCCCATCGAGGGACGCCCGGCCACGACGATCATGTCCTGCGCCTGCAGCCCGGCAGTCTTGATGTCAAACTCATAGAAGCCGGTCGCCAGGCCCGTGACGTGCTCCTTGCGCTGGTAGAGCGCGTCGATCGTCTCGATGCTCGACTTGATGACCTCCTTGAGCGAGACAAAGCGGCTTTCAAAGCGGCGCTGCGCCAGCTCGAAGACGTTGCGCTCGACGCGGTCGAGCAGCACGGAAACGTCGGCGCCGGGATCGAGGCAATCCTGAATCGTGCGCTGCGCATTTTGAATCAGAGAGCGCAGGACCCACTTCTCGCGCACGATCCGCGCGTAATGCGTGACGTGAGCGGACGTAGGCACCGCGGAGGCAAGCTGCGCGAGGTATGCCCCGCCGCCCACCTCGTCGAGCCGATTGGCCTCCCGAAGCGCTTCGGCAACCGTGACCAGGTCGGCCGGCTGGTTTCGCTCGAAGAGATGCTTGATGCATGAGAAAATAATGCGGTGGGACTCCGCGTAGAAGTGGTCTTCGTGGAGATGCTCGAGAGCCGCTGCGACCGCATCGGCGTCAAACAACATCGCACCCAGAACGCTGGATTCCGCTTCCAGGCTTTGAGGGGGGACTTTTTCGAGGGTTTCCAGGGTATCCGTCAGCGGCACGGGAAGGTCCCGGTTAAGCTTTCACCACCCAGACATTGAGTGACGCCTCGACATCCGAATGAAGCTTCACGGGAACGCTGAACCGGCCCAGCTTGCGAATGGGGGTCTCCAAGACCACCGCGTGCTTGTCCACCTGCACGCCCTTCTGGGCGAGAGCCTCACGGATGTCCTGAGAGGTCACGGAGCCGTGCAGCTTGTCTTCGACGCCCGCCTCCCGCGCGAGCGTCAGCTCCAGGACCCGGAGGCGTTCGGCAACTTCCTTGGCGCCCTCCAAACGCGTGGCGGACTTCTGGTCCTGGGTTTTCTTGCGGCGCTCGAGGACGGCCAGGGCGCCCGGGGTGAACACCTGGGCCAGCCCCCTGGGAATAAGAAAATTCCGCGCGTAGCCGTCCTTCACTTCGATCACGGCGCCCGCCTCTCCCACGTGCTCAACTGCTTTCTTCAGGATAACTTTCATTGGATTGAGGTGCCCATCCTACTCCGCCGCAAACGGCAGCAGGGCGGCATGCCGGCTGCGTTTAATGAGCCGCGCGATCTCGCGCTGGTGACGCGCGCAGTTGCCGGAAACGCGGCGAGGGACGATCTTGCCCTTCTCGGTGAGGAACTTCCACAGCCGTTCGGTGTCCTTGTATTCCATCATCGAAGACTCGTCGCGGCAAAAACGGCATGTCTTTCGCCGCGAACCGTGGGGGCCAAAACCCCGCGCGTCGGAACGCTCCCGCTTGCGGGTGGATGCGCGCTCGGAGGAGCGTTTCTTGAGGAAGGGCATGGGCTAGAAAGGGACCTCGTCGTCGGGTTTCAGCTCGTCTTGGGACACAGCGACCGACCCGGCGCCGCGAGCGCTCCCAAGCGTTTCCTCGAGAGCGGCTTCCTCCTCTATCGCCTGCCCGACGCCGCCGCCCGACACGGCAGGGCGCCCTTTGAGGAACTGGACGCTGTCGGCCACCACTTCGATCGTGCTGCGTTTGCTTCCGTCCGGCGCCTCCCAGGAACGGCTCTGGAGGCGGCCTTCCACAAACGCCGGATCGCCTTTGCGAAGGTACTCGTTGCAGACCTCCGCGCGCCGGCCCCAGACCACGACACGCACGAAACAGGTCTCCTGCTTTTTCTCGCCCGTCTGCGCCAGGTAGACGCGGTTCACCGCCAGCGAAAAGTTCAGCACCGCCGTGCCCGAGGGAATGTAGCGCAGCTCGGGATCGCGGGTCAGGTTGCCCATCAGGAACACGCGGTTAAGGCTTGCTGCCATGGGAGTCAGCTCCTAAGACTTTTTCGGCTTGTTTACGCGCGCGCGGCTCGCGCCTCGGCCGCTTGACGAAAAAACTCGCCCGCAGGAGGCCCTCCGAAAGCCGCAGGGCTTGCTGCAGCGCGTTCAAGGCATCAGGGGATATGGTGAAATCGACGCTGACCACGTGGCCTTCGCCCTTGCCCCGGATCGGATAGCCGAGCGCCCGGTGCCCCAGGTCCTGGCTCACTACGACAGCGCCGTTGTGCTTGGCAATCAAAGCCTCCGCCGCCTTCAGGCGCCCGTCAAACAGCGCGCGATCAGACACGTCTTCAAAAATGAAAGCTCCCTCGTAGGTTCTCACGGATGTTCCTCAAAGTGATGGAAATAGGTGAAGGCCGATGCCTACAAAGATGGCACTATAGCATAGGCACAACCGTGTGGCAAGCCATTTAAGACGAGGTGGGGCAGGAACTTACGAGCGCCGCCGACTTGCGTCCCGCGGGGCGTTCAAGAGGTTCATGATCTGGGCGGCGCTCTTGCCCGCAAGCCACATCTCGCAGCCTTGCAGGGCGGATTGCAGGGTCCCAGCCAGGAGGGATTCTTCTTCCTTGGCGAACGGAGCGAGCACGTAGTCTTCCAGGGGCTCGGCGGGGTTCGCCGGCCGGCCCACGCCGACGCGCAGACGGGCAACCGCGGGGGTCCTGAGCACTTCCAGGATGGAGGCCAGGCCCTTATGACCACCGTCCGAGCCGGACAAGCGCAGTCGCAGGCGCCCGAGCGCAAGCGCGCAGTCATCCAGGACAATCAAGACATTGCGCAGGGAAACCCCGTTCTCAGAAACCCACCTCTGAACAGCTTTCCCGCTCGCGTTCATGTAGGAGGCCGGCTTGACTAGCAGGAGGGAATCTCCGGGGGAAACCCAGGCGTCGGCTCGCTTCCTCCACGCCTCCAGGCCCAACCGTTTGCGCAGGGCGTCCAGGACACGGAACCCCACGTTGTGGCGCGAGGTCTCGTAGCGGGAGCCGGGGTTGCCGAGCCCAAAGATGAGCTTCATGAGCAACGAATCCCAGAGATTGCTTCGCCCGCGAAACGGCATGCGGGCTCGCAATGACCGGGGGTGCTCGTCACTTTTCTTTCTTCTCTTTCTCTTCCTTCGCCGCAGCTTTCGGAGCGGCCGGAGGCGCTTCCTCCTCTTCCTCCTCTTTCTTCTCCTTGCCCACCACTTCAGGCTCCGTCGGCGCCTCGGCCGGGGCCGCCACCTCTTCTTCGCGCGGCGCGTGGACCGCAATGACCACCTCGTCGGCGGGCATCAGGCACGTCACACCTGAGGGCATGGTGAGCTCGCGGGCGTGAACGGCGTCGCCGATCTTGAGCGCCGCCACGTCCACGTAGATCCGCTCGGGGATGTCGGTGGGAAGACACTCGATCTCCACCTCGTGGTGCACGACGTCCAGCACGCCGCCCTCCTTGACGCCTTCCGACTCCCCCTTCGCATGGATGGCGACCCTCACCGTGATGCGCTCGGTAAGCGAGATCGCGTGCAGATCCACGTGTTCGATGGCGTCCGAGACGGGATGCACTTGAACACTCTTGACGATGACGGTCTGCTCGCACGGCTTCTTGCCGTCCTCGATCTGAAGCGTGAGCACGACGTTGGCCCCGGCGCGAGCGCGCAGGATCTTTTCAAACGCCCGCTGTTCCAGGGCCAGAGGAACGTTGTCGGTGTTCCTCCCGTACAACACCGCCGGCACGAACGCCGAACGTCGCAGCGCGCGGGCCGCCGATTTGCCCAGCTGCTCTCTTCGCTTTGCTTTGAGAATCACTTTTTCCTTCGCCATTTTCGCCTCCGAGAAGATTAGAACCGTGCCAGGTCCCGGCTGTTTTTAGCCTGAAAAACAGAGACCGCGGCGTCGAGCCGTGCCAGGTCCCCTCTGTTTTCAGCCCAAAAAACAGAGACCTGGCACTCTTTTACGACTCCACCACGGCGCGCGAGAAAAGCGCGCTCACGGACTCGTCATTATGAATGCGCCGGATCGCCTCGGCCAACAGCGGCGCCACCGACACCACGTGGAACTTCGGGCCCTGCTTGGCCGGACCGAGCGGAATGGAATTGGTGACCACGATTTCCTTGAGCGGTGAGCGCTCGAGTTTCGCGGCCGCGCTCTCCGCGAGCACCGGGTGCACGATGGCCGCGTACACGTCGAGCGCGCCCTCATCCTTGAGCGCCCCCACGGCTTCGACCAGCGAACCGCCTGTCGAGACCATGTCGTCCACCAAAATCACATTGCGCCCCTTCACGTCACCGATGATGTTCATGACTTTGGTCTGGCGGTCCGACTCGCGGCGCTTGTCCACAATCGCCAGTGGAAACCCCAGCACCTTGGAATACGCGCGCGCCATGCGCACGCCGCCGATGTC
>CAZPNG010000187.1:0-8019 GCA_964587845.1 uncultured bacterium
GAGCTGCGCGAAGGATCTCTGCGAGATTCTTCGTCGAGCGGGGAGAGTCGGCTCAGAATGACAGGAGGCCGACGCCAGTCCGCCTCGCGAACAGGTGACATCCTGAGCGCGAGGCCCGAGCTGCGCGAAGGATCTCTGCGAGATTCTTCGCCGAGCGGGGAGAGTCGGCTCAGAATGACAGGAGGCCGACGCCAGTCCGCCGGCCGCGCGCTCCCGAGGCGCCGAGACGTCTTGCGCCTGGGACTCCTGTGGGCAGGCGGCTTCGGCGCAGCTGCTGTGCTGGCCGATGACTTGCGCACGAGCGTGCCGCAGGACCTGCGGCCCAAGCGCGGCCTCTGGGAGAGCCGGAGCAAGATTTCGCCGCAGGATTTCGCCTCACTCGCCGCCGAGGCCAAGAAGTTCGCCACTGAAATCTTTCCGCGCCTGCCCAACCTTCTGCCGGGTCCCGGCGCGGTCGTGCCTTGGACCGGAGAGGAGCTGACAAAGCTTGAGGCGGACTACGAGGCGCTCGCCGCGCAGCCGGGCGCCTATCGCCTGGGCCGCGCCATCCTGACGCTCATCAAGAACTCTCGCGCCAAGAACGTCTTCGGCCGAAACGCTCTGCGCGCCATGAGCTTCAGCGATTGGCAACTGGTGAATCTGGACCTGATGCCGTACGGTTGGTTGGTCGGCATGGCGCCCGGCGAGGGGCTAACCTATGAAGATTCTGAAGGTGGGAAGCGGCGGGAAACCCTCAACGTTCCCATTGCGCTGCAAGTGCGCTATGCCGCGCGCCTGTCCCGCTCGAAGGTCGAGCCGAAATGGCAGGGCCTTCTCGATTCTCCTTATGCCCACGCCGTGGCCGTCGACCAGGCGCGCGAGCCCAAAGGCCTGCTCGCTTACGACGCCACGTTTGACTCCGTGGGCGGCGTGACGCACTCCAGGTCCCTTTCCATTGAGGACGAGAAGGGTGACAAGCTCGTGGACAATATCGACACCGAGCGGCCGCTCTTCGTTTATATCAATTACAGCGGTACCCTGCAGACCTACGAGGATGAGATCAGCCCCGAGGGCCGCGTGGCGAAGTCCGCTGAAGCAGCGCTTGCGGCGAGCGGCTCGGATCTCTCGAAGCTCAAGCTCACGGCCGCGCAGCACGTTTATGCGACGGTCTGGCGTTCCATGGCCGCCGGGGAGCGCAAACTCAAGTGGCTGCGCCGGACCGTGGCCCACGAGTTTCGCCACCTGGTCGAGCGCTACGTCGGGGGCTTTTCGGAGGAAGCGGGCCCGGTGCTGGCCCAAAGCCATGCCCTGCCCGCGAATGCGGCCATCCTCGATCTCCTCAAGGTTGCATCTTCGCGTTACGAGGGCGGCGACATGGAGCCGGACGCCTATGCCGGACCCGCCGTCCGGATTTTGGAGCGCGTCTACAAACAGGCAGGTCTTACATTTACCGCGCCCCAGGCGGATAGCGGGACCGACTGGCCCGGGATCGAGCGCGAGTACGCAAAGTGGGCCGCCGCCGGCAAATCGGACGCGTGGTTTAGAAATGAGCTGGCTTTGCAAGCCGCTCGAGACGATGCGTTCCACAAGGTGGACCTTTTCCCCGCGATGGCGCTCGATCTCGAGCTTGATGAGACCGAGTTGGCCTCCGGCAAATTGCTCGAGGCGTTCATGCGCGATATTCCCTTGGCGCGCCGTGACAGCGCAGGACGCGCCGCGTCTTCCGCCCCGGTGGAACGTATCATCGATTTCCCGAGCCCCGAGGCCTACGCAAAATTCCGCCAGGCCGTGGCCCGCGCGCACGCGAACCCGATTCCCGACGCCTCGGTGCGCGCCCGCCAAGAGCTTCGCGACCGGCAACAGACCCAGCGCAGAAAGACCACAGCGGCCATTGCCGCGGGCTTGCTGGCCGGCGTCATGGTCGCGCTCGTGAGCTTCTGGTTTCAAAGCGGCGGGGGCGGCGACGGTGCAATGAGCGGGGACGAAGCCGGGCAGGCGGGAGAGGATGCCGGGTTCGGCGGCCAGGGAGGCGATGCGATCGTGCCTCTGGGCAAGTGGGGCGGTGTCGCGATCGACGTGATTCAAGTTCAGGGGGAGCCGAACGACTCACCGCAGACCTCCCAGAGTCATCCTGAGGACCGCGGGGCCGAAGGATCTCTGGGAGATCCTTCGGGCGAGGGGAGTGGCCCTCAGGATGACAAGGTAGTCGAGGCGAGTGAGACTTCGTTGACGTTTGTCCGCGTGAGTGAGGAAAAGCCGACGGACGCAGCGGCCGTTGCGCTCGCGCCCGCTCCGAAGGTCGAGGTTCCGGTGGCGGAGGTTCCGAAACCTCCCCGGCCCAGTCAAGGGGATGGCGCTTCGGTTGCAAGCGTTCCGATCGCCGTACCTGGCAAGGAGATCGGGCAGGGCGGGGCGTCCGACTCCTGGGAGCCGTTGCCGGATCCCGGCGCTCGGGGCACGGGCGGATGGCGGCCCACCGGCCGGCCGGGCGGGCTCGGCCACGGCCGCGGCTTGAGCGGCACAGGGCAGGATGGCTTGAACTTCCTCCAGCGCAAACTCTTGGACTTCGAGGCCGGCGTTTTCAAGGCCTACCAGATGCGCGAGGACAACGACAACTGGGCCTATGACAACATGGACAAGCATCCCGCCCGGTTCAACGCATTGCTGGCCAGGCATTTTCCCATGATCCGCATTGAGAACGGCAGGATCGTGTTCCGCAGGCATCTCATTCCCCGCGACTGGCCCGAGGGCGCGGCCGAGGCGCTCGAGCAATTGATCGCGCGCTCGACCCGGTCCCCTCGCAAGCTCGAACAGGAAATCCGGGCCAAAGATCCGGACATTCTCGGCACCTTCCCGCTGTGGCAGGCCGAGACTCGCGGCCGGGCGAACTTTCTCATCCATTTCTTCGTTCTCGACACCATGGGATCCCAGGTCTCCTCCGTGCGCCACAACGCAGGGGAGTCTCCTCTGGCGCCCCCTGCTGCGGAAGCAACGAGCGCCAGCCGCGTTCTGAGAGCCATCGCGGAGTTTTACAACGCCGTGCTCCGAGCCTTCCCGGAGCTCAATGAGGACGAGCACGGGCGCGACCTCCGGGCGATCCATAACGACCGCGAGTTCCAACGCATCTTAAGGGAGCATCTGCCCTTCGTTCAGATCGTGAAGAACAAGAATGGCGACCGCCGGGCGGTCATCCTGCGCAGCAAGATTCCAAAGGACTGGCCGGCGGACACGGCGGACGTGACTGCCGCCCTCATCCGGCCCGTGACGCCGAACCCGCCCGAGTGGGACCGGGATCTCCGCAAGGCCTTCGGCGGCGACTTTGTGATCTCCTGGCCGGGCTTTACGTGGGGAGACGACAATTGGCAGTTCTGGCGAGGCGCCCGGGAAATCGTCCGCACGCACACCGGAAGTGCCAACTGGTCGGGGCTCGCGATTTTCCTCAAGGCGCCCGATGACATGGAGGAAGATTCCGTTTCCAGGATTCGATCCAGCAGGGCGTATTCCGAGCATGTGGGCGACCAGGTGCTCAACCAGCGGCTCATCTGGTCGACGCCGGTGGCCTTTTCCAAGGGTTCCAACGAAGCCGCCAACCGGGCAGGTCAGGCGCTGGCGCGGTTTTTCAATGACGTTGCATTCCGCTACGGGTATACGAAAGAACACCCGAACGTGAGCGAGTTCCTGCGCAAAATCTCCGAGCAGCCGGGACCCTTCGACGCCTCTTTGGCTGCCCATCTGCCCTTCATTGCCCTCCAAAGCGGTCATGTCGTCGTGCTGCGCAACAAGATCCCTGCGGACTGGCCGGGGGACTCTGCGCCCCTGCTCCAGGCGGCCATCAACCGTTCCACAGCCGCCTCAGTCGAGGAGCTTGCAGGGCTGCGCTCGTCATCCCGGGGAGCGATTCTCGGCAGCGCGGGCCGCAGCCACGGCGAGGACGACCGCATCTGCACGTGGATCGCGTTGCGCAATCTTTTCGGCGGCGTGCAGTCTCTGCGCGGCGCCGAGACCGCTTCCCTCGGCCGCCAGGCCGCCTCGCGCACCCGCGCCGAAGCGCTTCGCCGCGAGCAGCGCTCCCAGTGGCGCAAGAAGATCGGGGCCCTTTTTGCAGGGTTCCTGCTCGGCCTGATGGTTGCGATCGTCAGCTTCTGGTTCTCGGAACCTCCACCTTTGGAACCTCCGCATCAGGAAGGCGGTGGGGGTCAGGGAGGCGCCGATCTCGCCGAGCAGGCCGGGGAAAGGATGGGCCTGGGCGGCCACGGCGGCGATGCGATCATGGCGATCGGCAAGCGGGGCGGTGTCGCGATCGATGTGATTCAAGTTCGGACTGCGCCCGAAGAGGGGGCGGAAGCTGACGAAGCAAACCCGGAAACCGGCGCGCTCGTAGCCGTTCGCCAGTCTGAGTCAGCACCGCAGCCCGAGTTTGCAGAGGTGGGCGATCAGCCGGCTGAGGTGAAGGAGACTTCGTTGACCTTTGTGCCCGTGAGTCCGGAGAAAGTGTCCGAGGGGACCCAGGTGGCGCTGGCGCCAGCTCCGCATGTGGATGTCCCGCAGCCCGAGCAAAAAGCGGCGGCAGAAGAGGGCCAAGGCGGGACGGGCGAGACCTGGGCGCCATTGCCGGATCCGGGCCAAGGCGGAGGGGGAGTGGGCGCCGGGAAGACCGGAGGCCGCGGCCCCGGCCAGGGCCCGGGGACAGGAGGCGGCCAAGGCGCCGGCCAGGGCCTGGGCGAGGGCGGCGGCATCGGCCTGGACTTCGTCGAGCGCAAGCTCAAGGAAATGGACCAGGGCGTCCGCCTGGGCTACCACGCCCGCCAGCCCAATTACCACTGGGCTTACGATGACATGGACAAGAACCCCGCCGAGTTCCAACGCTACCTGGCCGGCAAGTTTCCCATGGTCAGCATCGAAGGTGACCGCATCGTATTTCGCAAAAGTCTCATTCCTGCCGATTGGCCTCGCGGCTCGGTCGAGGCCTTGGAGAAATTGATTGCCCGGAGCACCTCCTCGCCCCGCAAGGACGAGGAAGCCGTCAAGGCCAACGATCCGGATATCCTCGGGACCTTCCCGGTCGGAAGTAGTGCAAATTTTCACACCCATGTGGCTCTCGGCCACATGGACGGGAGCGTCAATGCGGTTCGCCACAATTGGGGAGCTGGCCGCATGGAGGTGCCGCCGGCGGGCCCCACGGCGCACGACTACATCATGAGGGGGGTCGCGGGATTCCACAATGCGGTGCGCGATGCCTTCCCCGAAACCAACATTTACTGGTTCGGCACCGACGTCAATGACAAGGAGAATGACCCCGAGTTTCGCCGCATCTTGAAGAAGCACTTGCCCTTTGTCGAGATCGTTCAGAATAAGAAGGGCGAGAGGCGCGCGATCGTCCTGCGAAGCCGGATTCCGAAGGACTGGCCGAAGGACACGTCTGAGGTCCTAGTGGCTCTGATCCGCGCGAAGACATCGAATCCGCCGCAGTGGGAAACCGACTTCCGCCGCCAGCTGGGAGATGATTTCTTGATCACTTGGCCGGGCTACATCGGCCACGGCAAGAACTGGGACTTCTGGGCCGGCTCGCACGACATTTATTACCTGGCCAGGGACACGAAGGCGATGGCAGGCCGCGGAGCGCAGCCGGGGGCGGTTGTGGAGGTGTTCCGGCCCGGATCCAACCCGTCTGCCAGTCGGGCAGGTCAGGCGCTCGCGCAGTTTTTCAACGAGGTTTACGGGCGCTACAGCTCCCCGCCGCATAACATCCACGAGTTTCACCGCAAGCTGACTGACAACCCGGAGCCGTTTAACCAGTCTTTGCAGAGGAATCTTCCCTTTGTTGTCCTGAAGGACGATCAGATCGTCATCTTGCGGGACAAGATCCCCGCGGGCTGGCCGACAGATTCGGCCTTGCTCCTTCAAAGAGCCATCGAGCGGTCAACGTCCGTTTCGCGCGAGAGACACAATGACCTGCTTGTCTCCTCCGGCGGCAAGATCGTCGGGAGCCCGGGCTCGAGCTTCGGCCGGGAAGCTGATCCCAGCCACACGTGGTGGGCGCTGAGAGATCTTTACAGGGGAGTCGAGACGCTGTCGAATGCGAGCGCGGCTTCGCTGCGCCAGAGTCCGGCGCGGGCATGGTGGAAAAGAAGGTCTGACTCCTATCAAACCTGGCGGGCCCGGGCGAGCGGCGGGCACTCGCCCTTCGCCGATCTGATTCCCCAGTTCGACAAGGCGCAGCGCCTGAGCAGATGGGTGCGGCGGATCATGCTCACGGTTGCAGGTCTTGCCAGCCTGGTGGCCTCTGCGGGCTTTTTCAAGATTGCCTTCACGATGTTCGGCCTGAACTTCCCGGCGCCCTGGGAGAAACCGGAAGGCCCACTGGGCGATCTTGCGGGGGCGGTAGCGGATGCGCCGCTCGAGCCGGGTGCGGCAGAGGAGCCCGCCGAGGAAACTCGCGTGGAAATGGAGGAGCAGCCCGCGCCGCCGTCGTTCGCGCATCAGGTTAAAGCCGAGATCGAAGCCATGCGCGCGGGCAAGTCGCCTTTCAGAACCCGCGGGCAGGTGCTTGCCGTGGCGGGCCCGCAGGTTCCCGAAGCGCGCGAGTCGGCGCTTCAATTGATCTTGAAGCTCATCCAGACGGGACGCTATCACCTGGGCATCGCGCCTGTGAATGCTGCGCTTACAGGTGAGCGAGACGCTTTGCTCGGGGATATCGCAGGAGAGCTTGAACAAACGTTTAAGGACGGGCATGAGGGCCGGGCGCCGACCGACCTCGATCTCATCGAGCTTGAGGAAAATGCCGGCGTCCTACTGGTTGCGCGCTCGATGGGGCTGGACGCATCCGAACTTGCTGAAGGAATCCTTGAAGTGGCCGCCGGATTTGATCCCGAGTCTGTCTCAGTAGCCGATTTCGAGGGCGAAGCGTTGGCACAACTAACTGATCGTCTGCTCGAATCGCAGGCGGGCAAGACCCTGATCGCGCGGGTGGAGAAGGGCCGCGGAGAGCCAAAATCCGGTCCTATCGTCACTGCGCCCAAGCCACAGCCTCCGGCTCCTGCGTCCGGGGGAATGGCGACTCTCACGCCTGAGGACCTCGAAGCCGAGACGCCCTCGAAACCCGCCCCGGCCGCTGTGGAGAAACCCGCGGCTGCACCCGTCGAGAAATCCTCCCCCGAGAAGCCGACCCGGCCGAGACGCAAGCGGAGCGAGGAGCAGCCGCCCGCACTGCCCGAGCCGCCCCAGGCCGCGCCCGTCAAGGTCGAGGCGCAGCCCAAAGCCCCGGTTAAGGATTTCGGAGACTTCTCCTGGCTTTCAGGCGAGGGCGTGATTCTCAGAATGTCGTTTGCGAAGCTCACACCCGACAATCAATTCGACTTTTCCGTGACCGACGATCAGCGGGGTCACAAATGGCTTGGGTTCAGCCAGCTCATTCAGAAAGGTGATGTGGTCGTCCTCAACTTCTTCTCGCCCACCTGCGAGTCGTGTAAGGACTCCATTCCGATCATGGACCGCCTGCACGCGCGGCCCGGCGTGACGGTGATCAGTTTAGCGATCGAGTCCAAAACGGCGCTCGAGGCGATGGAGGGTCTGAGAGCTCGGGTCCATCATCCGGTGGCCGGCGAGGCGCGCACCGTCATCGACGCCCTGAGCGAGGGCGAACCCAGCAAACATAGCTGGAGTGCGGTGTTCACGAAGGACGGAATGATCTTCAAAGGCGACCCGACGAAAGGCCTGGAACAAGCCGTTGAAAGGGAACTTAAGCGTCAAGCTGCAAGCCGCAGCGCTTTGCCCGCTTCTGCAAGACTTATGGAAAGGGCCAATCGGCAGGAAGCACGCTACGCGGCTTCCCGGCACGTGACGGTCGCGGCGGTGCGGCGCGTCTTACGGCAGGCCCGAGGTTTTTACAATCCGGCTGCGCCGCGAACGGTTCAGCGGCTGTGGCGCGTTCGCCTCGGCCACGAAGCTGACCCCATTGTCCTGAACGAAATCGGTGCCTATCCGCCTGCTGTCCGCGAGCGTTTGCAGGCAGCATGGGCAGCCACGGATTCCGTGCCGGGC
>CAZPNG010000188.1:0-14236 GCA_964587845.1 uncultured bacterium
GCACTTCGTTGATGATGCGGTTGGAGATGCGCGCCAGCAAATCTGCGGGCAGCCGCGCCCAGTCGGCCGTCATGCCGTCCTGCGAGGTCACCGCCCGCACGGCGCAGACGTTTTCGTACGTGCGCTCATCGCCCATCACGCCCACGCTTTTGACGGGCAGGAGCACCGCAAAACTCTGCCAGAGCTTACGATAGAGTCCAGCTTTCTTCACTTCATCGAGCACGATCCGGTCGGCGCGGCGCAGAAGGTCGCAGCGCTCGCGGGTGACTACGCCCATAATGCGCACGGCCAGGCCCGGCCCTGGGAACGGCTGGCGGCCGATCAGGTCGCCGGGCAGCTGAAGCAGCCGCCCGACCTCGCGCACTTCATCCTTAAAAAGCTCCCGAAGCGGCTCGAGGAGCTTCAAGCGCATGCGCTTGGGAAGCCCGCCCACGTTGTGGTGCGTCTTGATCGTGCTGGTGGGCCCGCCGAAATACGACTGCGATTCGATGACGTCCGGGTAAAGCGTACCCTGGGCGAGATGCGTGATCCCCTTGAAGCGCTCCGCCTCGCGCTCGAAGACGCGGACGAAAAGTTTTCCAATGATCCTGCGCTTGCGCTCGGGGTCCTCGACGCCGCCGAGAGACTCTAAAAAAAGCGGCTCGGCCCGTACGACCCGCAGGTTCATGCGAAATCGCCTGCGAAAGAGGCTCTCCACGCGCTCGCGCTCGTTTAAGCGAAGCAGGCCGTTGTCCACGAAGATACACGTCAGGCGCTTGCCGATCGCGCGGTGGATCAGACACGCGGCTACCGAGGAATCCACGCCCCCTGAAAGTCCGAGAACGACAGAGCCCTGCCCTACCTCTTCGCGAACCCTGCGGATGGCTTCGGCGATGAAAGACCGGGGGGTCCAGTCGCCGTGAAATCCAGCCACGCGGAACAGGAAATTGGAGAGGATGCGCTTGCCCAAGGGCGTATGCACCACTTCAGGATGAAACTGAACGCCGTAGAGCTTGCGGCGCGGATCGGCCATGGAGGCGATGCGGGAACTCGATGTGCGGGCGATCGCCTGAAATCCGGGAGGCAGGCGCTTCACCTGGTCGCCGTGGCTCATCCAGCAGGTCAGCCGCCGGGGAACGCCGTGAAACAGCTCGGAGCGGCGGGTGACGTGCAGCTTGGCGTAGCCGAACTCGCGGCGATGGGTTCTCAAAACGCGCCCGCCCTCGGCGTGCGCCATGAGCTGGTGCCCATAGCAGATGCCGAGCACGGGCAGGCCCAGCTCAAAGAGCTTGGGGGTGGCGCGCGGCGCGCCGTTCTGATACACGTTGGCGGGGCCGCCGGAGAGGATCAGCGCTTTGGGGTGGGTGGAGAGGATTTTCTCAAGGGGAGCGTGACAAGGAAGGACCCGGCTCAACACATGAAGTTCACGGGCCCGGCGGGCGATCAGTTGGGTGTACTGCGAACCAAAATCAAGAATGACTACGGATTCAGGCTGCACACGCTTGCCGTCACTTGCCCATGCCGACCCGCTGCGCGGACTGAAAGAGTTTTCCCTCGGTGCGAATGGCGGGCGCGATGATGATTTCCGTCATCTGCAGCTCCCGGAGCGTCCGGGTGCCCACGTTGCCCATGCACGTGCGCAGGGCGCCCACCAGATTCTGCGTGCCGTCGTCCAGGCGCGCGGGGCCGAAGAGAATTTCCTTCAAGCTGCCTGTGGTACCCACCTTGATGCGCGTGCCACGCGGCAGGTTGGCGTGCGGGGTCGCCATGCCCCAGTGGAAGCCGCGCCCGGGCGCCTCCTTGGCGCGCGCGAAGGCCGAGCCGATCATGACCGCGTCAGCCCCGCAGGCAAACGCTTTGCAAATGTCTCCGCCCGTGTTCATGCCGCCGTCGGTGATGATGGGCACGTAACGCTGGGTCTGCTTGAAATAAAAATCGCGCGCGGCCGCGCAGTCGGCCGTGGCCGTGACCTGCGGCACACCGATGCCCAACACCCCGCGGGTCGTGCAGGCGGAGCCGGGCCCGATCCCGACGAGAATGCCGCTGGGACCTGTCTCCATGAGCTCATACGCCACCTTGTAGGTGACGCAATTGCCCAGGATGACGGGAATTTTCATCATGTGCTGGCAGAACTTGCTGAAGTCGACCACCTTGTAGGCGGTGGCCAGGTGGCGTACCGTCGTGACGGTGGACTGCACCACGAAAATGTCGCAGCCGGCCTCCTGGGCGATCTGGCCGAAGCGCTCGGCGTGCTGGGGAATCGTGCTGACGGCACAGGCCACCCCCCCGGTCTTGATCTCCTTGACGCGCTTGGCGATGAGCGTTTCCTGAACGGGGGGCTGGTAGATCTTCTGGACAAGTTCGGTGGCTTCTTCAGAGGTGGCGCCGGCGATCGAGTTGAGAATGTCGGCGGGGTCTTCGTAGCGGGTGTAGATGCCTTCAAGATTGAGCACGGCCAGGCCGCCCAGCTTGCCCATCTCGACGCAAAACTTAGGGTCGGTCACCCCGTCCATGGCCGAGGCAATGATGGGCACGTCGAAGCGCTTGCCGTTGATCTCAAGGCTCGTGTCCACCTCGTCGGGATTGATCGTGATGTCCCCGGGAACCAGAGCGATATCGTCGAAACCGTAGCAGGTTCTGGCTTTGCGGCCGCGGCCGATCCACATACCCATATGGAAAGAGTCTCCTTCTCCTGAATGGGTGCTCGCCCCCCGGCGACTCGTTCGCCCTGGGGACCCGCTCAACAGGGAATGTATGGAGATTTCTCGGGATTAGATTTGGGTATGGTACAGGATGGCCGGAGGTCTGTCAACCGGTGCCTCAGGAAGGGCTTGCGGAAAGTAGCACATCCCGCTCGGGTGTTGAGGTGGTTGGAGATCCGTCACGAGGAACGGCCCCTCCCGTCAAGCCCTACCTGAAGTACCTGTCAAAAGGCCTCGTCCCTGGAGCCGCGGTTGCGTGAAGCTTGGTTACCCAAACCTTACCTGATGGGGCGGCCTTTGCAACGGAAGAGCGACAAGCGGTCGATTCCCGCAGGCAAGCGGCCCGGCCGCCGATTGAGCGGGGGCCTTAGCCCTCCTCCACTCTTACCGGCCAGGGCCCTTTGGCTTCTGGGTCGTGGGCGGGCACGAAGGAGCCCAGGTGAGCGTCACCTGGATTTTCGGGAAACAGGAGCTCGGGCGGGAACGAAGGGCCCTCGCCCAGCCAGTCAGCCAGCTTGTCGACGCCGTCGTCCGCCGGCTTTGCCTGGGATTGGGGTGCTGGAGCGTGCGCCGGCCGGAGAGCAACGGCTGTACTCAGGAAGTCCTCAGGGCTCCTTTGCATATCTTCAGGCCCTGCCTCAAGTTCGGAGACAGGCATTCCGGGCTGTTCGGGCGGCTCGCGTCGCGGGGAGGAGGATTTCCCCTCGGCGGAGGCGTTCAAGAAGACAATAAGAACCCAACAGAGAAGCCCACAGCGCCACGCTCCTGCCAGACCTTTCTTCAATGCAGCAACACCCCCTTGGGGCAAACCAACTGCCCCATTCAAGCATGCCCTTAAAGGGAGAGGAGGTCTACGAAAAGGCGGCAGGCGGTCGAGAAACGGCAGGCGTGCGGCCCCTGCGGAGGCAAAACGACAAAAGGTACCAGGTACCTTTAGTGGGTTTTAGTGGGCGTGGGCGTGTGAAGCGCCCTTGGAGGATTGTTTCTTCTCCTTGGGCTTTTCGACCACCGAGCACTCGGTCGAGAGGAGCAAACTTGCGATGCTGGCAGCGTTTTCCAGGGCCACGCGCACGACTTTGGTGGGGTCGATCACGCCAGCCTTCACGAGGTCTTCGAACACGAGGGTTTCTGCATTGAAGCCGAAGGCGCCGTCCTTGACGAGCACCTTGCCCAGAACTGAAGAGCCATCTAGGCCGGCATTTTGGGCGATGGCGCGCAGGGGCTCCTGAATGGCGCGCCGGATGATGCGGGCACCGGTGGCTTCGTCACCGGTCAGCTTCAGCAAATCAAGAGCTTTCAGAGCGCGCACCAGGGCCACACCGCCCCCCGGTACGACACCTTCCTCCGCCGCCGCGCGCGTCGCGTGCAGGGCGTCTTCCACGCGCGCCTTCTTTTCTTTCATCTCGATTTCCGTAGCGGCGCCGACACGCACGACCGCCACCCCGCCGGCAAGCTTGGCGAGCCGCTCTTGAAGTTTCTCGCGGTCGTAATCGGAGTCGGTCTTCTTGATGGCGGCCTTGATCTGCTCGATGCGGGCCTCGATATCCTTGCGCTTGCCGCGCCCGCCCACGATCGTGGTGTCCTCGCGGTCAATGGTCACGCGATCGCAGGACCCCAGATCGGTCACGACGAGATCCTCGAGCTTCTTGCCGAGTTCGGTGGAAAAGTACGTGCCGCCGGTGAGGACGGCGAGATCTTGCATCATTTCCTTGCGCCGCTCGCCGTAGCCCGGAGCCTTCACCGCGCAAGAGACAAACGTGCCGCGGATTTTATTCACCACGAGCGTGGCCAGGGCCTCACCCTCGATCTCTTCGGCCACGATGAGGAGCGGCCGCCCGCTACGGGACACGTTTTCAAGCAGCGGCAAAAGTTCGCGCGCATTGGAAAGTTTAGACTCATAGAGCAGCACCAGGGCGTCCTTGAGGACCACCTCCATGCGCTCCGCATCCGTCACGAAGTAAGGCGAGAGATAGCCCCGGTCGAAACGCATGCCCTCCACGACTTCGAGCTCCGTCTTCGCGCTCGCGGAGTCCTCCACGGTGACCACGCCCGCCTTGCCGACTTTCTCCATGGCTTCAGCCAGGAGCTTGCCGATCGTGGCGTCGCCGTTGGCGCTGATCGTGCCGACCTGCGCGAGCTCATCGGAGCCGTGAACTTTGGCGGAGAGCTTCTTCACGGCCTCGACCACCGTCTGCGTAGCGCGGTCAATGCCGCGCTTGAGCGCCATGGGGTCGGCGCCGGCCGTGACATTCTTCATGCCCTCACGCAGAATGGCGTACGCCAGCACGGTGGCCGTGGTGGTGCCGTCGCCCGCGAGGTCGGAAGTTTTCTCGGCCACCTCGCGCACGAGCTGGGCGCCGATATTTTCGTAGGGGTCGGGGAGATCGATTTCCTTGGCGACGGTGACGCCGTCCTTGGTGACCAGCGGGCCGCCGAACTTGCGCTCGAGAAGGACGGTGCGGCCGCGGGGGCCGAGGGTGGCGCGCACGGCGCGCGTGAGCTTCCCTACGCCCGCCAGGAGGGTCATGCGGGCGTCCGCCGCGTACTGAACCAATTTTGCCATGGTTATGCGCTCGAGACTTGAGAGCTTTAGCTCTCGTAGACCGCGAGAACTTCCTCTTCCTTGATGATCTTGTGCTTCTTGCCCTCGATCAAGATCTCATCGCCGGCGTACTTGCCGAAGATGACGCGGTCGCCGCGCTTGACCTCGGGGGACTGCACCTTCCCGCTCTCCAGGGTCTTGCCGGGTCCCACCGCCACCACCTTGCCCTCGCTCTTCTCTTCCTTCGCAGTGTCGGGCAGGATGATGCCGCCGCGGCTCTTTTCCTCGGCTTCCAGCACTTCGATCAGGACCTTGTCACCCAACGGCTTGATCTTCATGAGACTTGGCCTCCTCAACGCTTGCGCTTGGCTCACAAATCACCTCTCATTAGAGCAGTCGTGCTCTTATTTTTTAAGATCCGGTCCTTAATACATGCCGCCCGGAGGCATTCCCCCCGGAACAGCGCCGGCTTTTTCCTCTTCGGGGATCTCGGTCACAATGGCTTCGGTGGTGAGCAGGAGCGCCGCGATCGAGGCGGCGTTTTCGAGGGCCGTGCGGGTCACTTTCTTGGGATCGATGATCCCGGCCGCGATGAGGTCCTCAAACTTGCCCGTCTCGGCGTTGAACCCAATATTGCCCGACTCGGTCGACAGGCGCTCGACCACCACGGCGGCTTCCTCGCCCGCGTTGGCTGCGATCTGGCGCAGCGGCTCCTCGAGAGCGCGGCGCACGATGTCTGCACCCACCCGCTCGTCGCCCTTGAGCTTCAGGCCTTCGACCACCTTCTGGCAGCGCATGAGCGCAACCCCGCCGCCGGGCACGATGCCCTCTTCCACGGCCGCCCGAGTGGCGTGCAGGGCGTCTTCGACGCGCGCCTTCTTTTCCTTCATCTCCGTTTCGGTCGCGGCCCCCACGTTGATGACGGCGACACCGCCTGCAAGCTTCGCGAGCCGTTCCTGGAGCTTCTCGCGATCGTAGTCGGAGTCGGTGTCGTCGACCTGGTTCTTGATCTGCGCCACACGGCCCTTGATGGCCTCGCTCTTGCCCGCGCCTTCAATGATCGTGGTGTTATCCTTGTCGATCACCACCCGCTTGGCGCGGCCCAGGTCCTTCAAGGTCACGTTCTCGAGGCGGATGCCGAGGTCTTCGGTGATGGCGCGGCCGCCCGTGAGGATTGCAATGTCCTCGAGCATCGCCTTGCGCCGGTCGCCGTAGCCCGGGGCTTTCACGGCGCACGCATTGAGCGTGCCGCGAATCTTGTTCACCACGAGCGTGGCCAGCGCCTCGGCCTCAACGTCCTCCGCCACGATCAGAAGCGGCCGGCCTCCCTTGGCCACCGTCTCCAGCAACGGCAGGAAATCCTTCATGGCCGAGATCTTCTTCTCGTGGATCAGGATGACCGGATCTTCCAGGATCGCTTCCATCTGCTCGGTGTCGGTTACGAAGTAGGGCGACAGGTAGCCCTGGTCGAACTGCATGCCCTCCACCACCTCGAGCGTCGTGGCCGTGCTCTTGGCCTCCTCGACCGTGATGACGCCGTCTTTGCCGACCTTATCCATGGCTTCCGCGATCAGGTTGCCGATCGTGGTGTCGGAGTTTGCGGCGATCGTGGCGACTTGCGCGATTTCCTTCTTGTCCTTGATCGGCTTCGCCACGCGACCCAGCTCTGCGATCACTTCCTGCACGGCTTTCTCAATGCCGCGCTTCAAGCCCATGGGGTTCGCGCCCGCCGTTACGTTCTTCAGCCCCTCACGGTAAATCGCCTGCGAGAGAATCGTGGCCGTGGTCGTGCCGTCGCCCGCGGAATCGGAAGTCTTGGAAGCCACTTCCTTCACCATCTGGGCGCCCAAGTTCTCGTAAGGTTCCTCGAGGTCAATTTCCTTAGCCACCGTCACCCCGTCTTTGGTGATGGTTGGAGAGCCGAATTTCTTCTCCAGGACGACGTTGCGGCCCTTGGGGCCCAGCGTCACCTTGACGGCGTTGGTGAGCTTGTCCACGCCGCGCAGGATGGCTTTGCGAGCATCCTCTTCAAAAAGAATTTGTTTTGCCATGGCGGATCCTCCGATTCGGTTGAGAAACGCGGTTGAATGAGAGCATTAGCACTCAGAACCGTTGACTGCTAGGGAGCCCCATTGTACTAAAAAAGTGCGGCCTGTCAAGCCCCACGAGCGAGCTGGCAATCTCGCGATTAAAGTGCTAATGCGGCTGGCTCAACCTGTACGCGGCGAGAATACCCTTGAGGGTTACGTCCCGATCATATATGAAGGGGCGCCGGACCCATCCCCGCAGGAGCGCCCCTTCGCCCCCCGTCACAATCACTTTCAAGCGGCCCCTTTGTAAGGCCTCGAAGCGCCGAACCAGCCCCTCCACGACGCCCGCATACCCGGCGATCGCCCCCGCCCGAAGGGAGCTTACCGTTGAACTCCCAGGTAGGCGTACCCTTGCAGCCCGTCCTAGGCGTACCTGGGGTAGCAGTGCCGCCTTTTGACAGACCGCCTCCAACGCCGTGCCCATTCCGGGGACGATCACCCCGCCCCGATACCTTCCTTTTCCATCTATCCAATCGCACGTCAGGGCTGTCCCGAAGTCGAAGATCAGCACTCCTTTCCCGTACTTCGTAAGCCCATAGCAGATATTAGCAATCCGGTCCGCTCCAAGACTCTTCATAGATTTATAAGTTGTTATTATAATTGGCTTTACGTCATCTTTAAGTGAAAAGACCCGAGCACAGGTGGATGCGGCCTTGAGTGCATTATTAACAATATGGCTATAACGTGGGACGACGCTACATATAATGGCGTATTTTATTACTTGTGAACCACTTCTTAGTATCTTCTTTATATGTCCAGTGGGTGCGTATGTCTTAATGTCTAAACGGCGCACAATACGCCGCCCATCCGACCAACCGATGCTGGTTCTCGTATTCCCAACGTCTACCACCAGCACCTTAGCCCCGGCTGCCATACACCCCCCCGAAAGCATGGTCCATCTCCCGGAGGACCTCCAGCAAAATCGCCTGCCGGTCGAACTCCCTGCCGAAGACTACATAAAGTGAGGTGGCCCCAGAGGGAAGCTCTCTCGCACGGGAGTTTACGTTCAAGCCGCACCCCACCACACAGCATTCCACCCGGTGCGATTTGACTCGGGCTTCGGTCAGGATTCCAGCCAGCTTCCGGCCCCCCAGGAGCAGGTCATTGGGGCGCTTGATGCGGTAGTCCCCCGGTGCCAGGCGATGCATCGCAGCTCGAATCGCCCGGCAAGCGGCCAGCGTCACGCCGGCCAGTCGGCCTGCGCTCGCAGCCGGGCGCAGCAGAACACTGAAGAGGAGATTGCGCCCCCTGGGGCTCACCCACCGGTTGTGGCCCCGGCCCCTGCCTTTTGACTGGTAATCCGCCACCAGGACCGTCCCTGCCGCCAAGCCCTCCTCGGCCAGCGCGAGAGCCAGGTCGTTGGTCGAGCTGCAGCGCGGATAAAACAAGATCAGCCGGGCGTTACGGGGCGGCGTCACGGTACTGCCGGGGAATCAAAGGATGCAGGCGAGTGAGGATTTCGTAGGGAATCGTTTTGCTCCACCGGGCCACGTCTTCGACACGGATGCCGCGATCCGGAGGGCCTCCGGCCCTAAGGGCCGATAGGCCCGGAGGGCCGCCGATGAGGGTCACCGGGTCCCCCACGTGAACCGCCCGGCCGCGCGGTACCTCCACCATGAAACAGTCCATGCAGACGCGCCCGGCGATCTTCGAGCGAACGCCGTTGAGCAGCACCGAGGCGCGGCCGGAAGCCGCGAAGGGATATCCGTGCGCGTAGCCCACGGGCACCACCGCCAGCGTGGTGGCGCGCTTCGCACGGTACGTGCGCCCGTAGCTCACGGTTTCGCCGGCGGCGAGCGACTTCAAGAAAGCCACTTTCGAGAAAAAACTTAAGATCGGCCGGAGTGAAATCCGGGAGCGCAGCGCCTCGTGCGGCAGCACGCCGTAAAGCGCCAGGCCCGGCCGCGCGAGCGTCAGGCCGGCTCCCTCGACGTTGAGAATGCCGGAGCTATTCGCCGCGTGCAGGTACGGCACCTGGATGCCGCGAGCTGCCAGCTTTTCGACGACCGATGAGAACCGGGCAAGCTGCTCATGCGCAAACCGCGGCGGGTCGGAGTCGGCATCGGGAAAGTGCGTCATGAGACCTTCGAGCACAAGCAACGGCTCCGCGAGGACGCGCTCCAGGAGTGCAAGCGCTTCGTGGTGCGGGACGCCCAACCGGCCCATGCCCGTGTCGATCTTGACGTGTACGGCGATCTTGCGCCGCCTTTCCTCGGCCAAAGCACGCAGGCAATCAAGCTGCCAATCAGCCGAGACGGTGAAGGTGAGATCGTGCGCGCCCAAGTCAAGCCGTGAAGAAGGTGGGAGCGGCGAGAAAACGAGAATGGGCGTCGTGACGCCCGCGCGGCGCAGCACGAGCCCTTCCTCCACCGGGCCCACACCGAAGTACTCCACGCGGCCGGCCAACGCGCGCGCGATAGGGATCAGGCCGTGCCCGTAGGCGTCAGCTTTCACCACCGCCAAAAGGCGGGCGGCCGGGCCCAAGTGGGCGCGCAGCGCGGCTGCGTTGTGGCGAAGGCAAGCGAGATCGATCTCGAGCCACGCGGCCGGCTGGGCGAGCGTGGCCTCCTGGCCGACGCGCTGTTCGATTGCGGCAGGCTGCGCACTCATAAAGGAGGGTGCAGGTAGAGGGGTTTGAGGGTTTTCACGGTGAACCGCTTCACCCAATCGGTGCGTTGCAGGATGTCAAAAAAATTGCGCGCATCAGGATACCACAACGCTTGATCAAGCCAAATAACATTTGAAGGCACAGCCAGGGATCGCTTCGCCAACACCTCCTTGAGATCGCCCGTGCACCAATCGACCCTGGAAAATAATCCCGGCAGGTTTGCAAACGGCACGAGCCGCACCCCACCGGCCGGCCGGACTGCCCCGGGCCGCACGCGCAGCAAAAGCACGTAGGCCTGCTCGCGGCGCGCGTTTACCATCACGGCAAGCGTTCCCGAGCGGCCCGCGCGCGCCAGCCGGCTGGCCGCCCGGTAACCGGTCAGACTCAAACTGCTCGCTCCCAAAAGGTCCGAGGCGCCCGCCAGGGCGAACGCCTTGACCGCCGCGAGGCCCACGCGAAGCCCGGTGAACGACCCCGGCCCCAGCCCCCCGGCCACCGTTCGCACGGCCTTCCAGGGCACCCCCGCGCGAGCGAGGGCGCGCTCCGCAAGCGGCACCAAGCGGCGCACGTGGCCCGTGAAGCCCGTCACGGAAACGGCCACCACGGGCGCGCGAGCCGACTTTCGCACGGCGATACTCAAGCGCGGTGAGGAGCTGTCGAGCACGAGCAGGGGGTAGCGGACGCGCAGCATGGGATCAGATTCGGCTCCGGCGGGGCTGGCGAATCAGGATGCGCCGGACCGCCGGCGCCACGTGGCTGAAGCGCACGTCCCAACGCCCGGAAGGCAGGTCTTGGGTGAACCGGTCCGCCCACTCGATCACGGTGATTGCGCGCGGCAGGTCCACGTCAAAAAAACCGCAACGGTCCAGCTCCTCGGACTGCTCGAGCCGAAACCAGTCGAAATGAAAGACGGGGGGCTTGCCCGGATAAATGTGCAGGATGGGAAACGTCGGGCTGCGCACCTCGCGGACCGGCTTGCCTCGCAACCCCCACAGCAAGCCTTTGATGAACGTGGTCTTGCCGCCTCCCAGAGGGCCGATCAAGGCCACTACGTCGCCCGCGCGCAGGGATTTTGCAAAGCGGCGTGCAAGAGCTACGGTCTGGCTCGCTGAGCGCGTTAAAAGTGCCGCCATCCCGATCCCCCGGCGGAGACTGCTCGCGGCGAGCCTTCGCGTGCGATGACCACGATCCCCTGGTCGCGCACCATGCGCCCGATGCGCGAAAGAGGCGTCTTGAAATGCCGCACCCACGCACACTCGAGCGCTTGTTCCCTTCGCGCGGGCAGCGTGAAGAGCAACTCGTAAAGCTCGCCGCGCGAAAGCGCCGGGCGCCGGACGGTGGCGCGCGCCGGCAGGGCCTCGAGCCACACGCGCGCACCCAGCCTGCTCGCCTTGCAGACGTGCGCCAAGTCGGACATCAGGCCGTCGGAGATGTCGATCATGCTGGTGGGTTTAAAGCGCGTCGCCAAGAACCGTGCCTCGCGGACGCGCGGCGTGAAACTGCCGTGATGCGCCGCGGGCGGATCCAGCCGCCCGGTCACGTAAAGCCCGTCGCCCGGCCGCGCTCCGGAACGCAGCAGCGCCTCGCGCCGGCCCACGCGCCCCTGGACCGCTACGGACGCGAAAAACGCTCGGGACCGCGTGAGGTTGCCCCCAACGACTGTCACGCCGAACGCGCGGGCGCAGCGCTCGACCCCCTGCGAAACGGCGCGCACGAGAGCGAGCGGGATCCCCTTGGGTAGGCCCAAGGACAAGAGCGCCGTTTCGGGCTGCCCGCCCATGGCGGCCACGTCGCTCAAGCTCACGGCAAGCGCCTTCCACCCGATCCGCCAGGGAGCCAACTTACCCCATCGGAAATGCACGCCTTCGACCACCTCATCCACGGTCCAAACCAGGAGATCTCGAGAGCCGGGCATCCGAAGGAGCGCAGCATCGTCCCCAATGCCGACCCGCACGGAAGCGTTCCGAATCCTGAAACGGCGGGCCAGCTCACTGATCAAACCGAACTCCCCCACACGCTGAAGCGAGCGGGTCATGTTGAGCGGGAGCGCCGGGCGAGCCGGCCGATCGCGCGCCTGAAAGGGGCCCGCAAAACTCCTGCCTCGGTGATGATGCCGGTGATCAGCTCATGCGGGGTCACGTCGAAAGCCGGGTTGTAGGCGCGCGTGCCGACCGGCGCAATCCTTTTGCCCGCCACGTGCGTCACCTCCTCCGGCGCGCGCTCCTCGATGGGAATGGCCGCGCCCGAACGGGCGCGGAAATCAAAGCTCGAGCTCGGCGCCGCCACGTAAAAGGGAACGCCGTGGTGCTTGGCCAGCACGGCGATGCCGTAGGTGCCGATCTTGTTGGCGGTGTCGCCGTTTGAGGCGATGCGGTCCGCCCCCACGATCACCTTGCGGATCCTGCCTTGTTGCATGAGCGTGCCGACCATGTTGTCGCAGACGAGCGTCACGGGCAGCCCCGCCTGCGAGAGTTCCCAGACGGTCAGGCGCGAGCCCTGAAGCAGCGGGCGCGTTTCGCAGGCGTACACCGAGACGCGCTTGCCGCACGCGTGGGCCACGTAGAGGACGGCCAGGGCGGTGCCGAAGCCGGACGTGGCGAGGCCGCCCGCGTTGCAGTGCGTGAGCACGCAGTCGCGCGGGCTGATCAGCACCGAGCCGTGCCGGCCGATCGCCAGGCAAAGCGCCTCGTCTTCGGCCTTGATCTCGCACGCCTCGCGCACCAAAGCTTCCCTCAGGGCCTGCACGCCTCGGCGCTCGGTCTTGCGAGCGCGCGCGATCATGCGCGCGAGGCCCCAGCTCAAGTTCACGGCGGTCGGCCGCGCGCCCACAAGGTAGCGGGAGGCGCGCTCGAGTTCCCGCAGGAGCGAGCGGGCGTCGCGCGCGCTCGAGCGCACGGCGGCTAGGGCCAGGCCCATGGCCCCCGCCACGCCGATGGCCGGCGCGCCGCGCACCGCTAGCGTTCGGATCGCGTCATGAATGTCGCGCGCGCTTGTGCACGCAAGATACGTCACGCGCGCGGGAAGTTTTCTTTGGTCCAGGAGGCGCACGGTCCGTCCGCCCCAGACCACCGTGTCAATCGGCTTGCGCAGTTTCATGGGCTCACTCCAGGGCGGGCACGCCGAAGAGTGTGGCGAGGGCGTTCATGGCGGGAAGGACAATGCGAGTCAGGACACCCAGAAAGTGAAGAGCGAACACGATGAGAATGCCGTAGCCCTCCAAGCCCAGGTAGCTGAGCGCCAGCGGCCGCGGCAAGAGCCCGGCCAGCACGCGGCTACCGTCAAGCGGCGGCACGGGAATCAGGTTGAAGACCGCGATCCCAAAATTGAAGTAGATGGCCAGAAGTAGGGCGTCGATCGACCAGAGCCGGTAGGCAGCGGCGAGCAGGCCGCCCAGCAGGATGTTTGCGGCCGGCCCCGCTAGGGCCACCCAGATCATGTCGCGCCTCGGCCGGCGCAGGCGCGCGAAGTTCACCGGCACGGGCTTGGCCATTCCCAGTGCAAAGCGCCCGCCCGAGCCGAAAAAAAGAACCATGGGCAGCAGCAAGGTCCACACGGGATCGATGTGTTTCAGGGGGTTTAAGGTCAGCCGCCCCAGCTGCTCGGCCGTGGGATCGCCCAAGGCGCGCGCCGTCAGGCCGTGCGCATATTCGTGCACGGTGACCGTGATCAGAAAGACCACGGCCCAAATCGCGAAGAGCATGGCGCCGCTCATGTGGCGCCCATGAGAGGATCGAGAAACAAGCGTTTCACCAGAAAGAAGTACCCGATGAACAAGCTGTTATGGAAGATATGCATGGCGATTGAGGGCAGGAGCGAGCGCTCGCGCTCGTAGAGGATGGCGAGGGCCAGGCCCAGCGCGAACACCGGCCAGAACGCGAAGGCGGACTGGTGCACCCAAGAAAAGAAGGCCGAGCTTGCGGCCAGCGCCCAGGCTCGCCCCCAGCGGCGCTTGAATGCCGGATAGCAGAAGCCGCGGAAGAAAATCTCCTCCACCACGGGCCCGAACGCGCAAGCCAGGAAAATGGAAAATCCAATCAGCACCGGGCTTCGGTAGTCTTCCTCCACGAAAACCTCGACCAGCGGGTGCGGCGGCGGCTCGTACCCCAAAAGGTTTGAAACGAATACGATCGCCGCCAAGATCAGCACGAACACCGGCAGAACCGCGCAGTAGCCCGCAAAGCCCACCGCAATCTGGCGCAACGGAGAGGAGAGGCGAAGGCCCAAGGCCTCCCAGGTTGGGCGGCCCACGGACCCGATCACCGCGGCGATGAGGAAGACGACCGCCAGGTCGGTCGCGAGCGTGTGCAGGAGGAGA
>CAZPNG010000189.1:0-4938 GCA_964587845.1 uncultured bacterium
GACACGCGCAAGGCGTTGCTGCAGGGGTAGGAGGAACGCGATGCAAAACATGCTGCTGGTGGGAATCATGATGATGGCGGTCCTGGGGCCGGCCATCGTGATTGCAGCCGTGGGGTTTGCCACTGTGAAGGCGCTCGGCCGAAACCCCTCCGCGGCGTCCAAGATTTACATGGGGGTCGTGCTCATGCTGGTCTTTGCCGAAGCCACGTCGGTCATTTCTCTTTTGGTGGTCTTTCAGTTGTTTGGGAATAAATAGCATGCCGGTCTCGGAGGTGCGCACATGTTGCTGATCCAGTTTGTCATCCTGCAGGTGATCGTCTTCTCGGTCGTGATTTATTTCCTACGCAAGCTCCTGACCGGGGAGACCCAGAACGCCATCAACCGCCTGGGGTCGGTCTACCAGGACCTCCTGGCGAAACAAAAGGAGCTTGCGCAAAAGATCGAGGTGGCCGAGAAAGAGTACCAGGACAAGAAAGCGGAGGCCGAGAGCATTGCCGAAAAGCTTAAGAACCAGGCTGTGGAAGAAGCCCGTGTCAAGGGCGACGAGGTGATGAAAAAAGCCAAGGGCGAGGCCGACGAGACCGTGGCCAAGGCGCAAGCGTCCGCGGAGCAGTTCTATCACGAGATTGAGATCAAGTTGAGCGAGAAGACGGTCGACTTTACGGGCACGCTCTTTGAAAAGGCCCTGAGCGGGCCCGCGGCCGCGGCCGTTCACAAGGAGCTCGTAAGAGAGTTCATCCAGCGGGGCAGGGACTTTGATCTGACGGGCGTGGGACCGCACATCAACACCGTGACTTTAAAGTCCGCCCTGCCGCTCACGGACACCGAGCAAGATCAATTGAAGGCGCTCGTGAGGGCCAAGGTGAACCGCGACCTCAAATATGAGGTGGCCGTCGACAAAACGCTGATTGCGGGAATGCTGCTTCAGTTCGGCACGCTCCTGCTCGACGGCAGCCTCAGTAGCTCAGTCAAGGACGCAGCCGACGAGATGAAGAAACGGTTGCGAGACGTGGCGTAACAAAGGAGAGAAGACGAGTGGGCAAGGTCACACGCATCAAAGGCGATTTGGACGACGTGGAAGCGCTCCTGGAGATCATTTCCGTGCTCAAGGACGTGTCGACGAACCGTTTTTTCTCTTTCGCGCAGAAGAAGCAGGACTTTGCCAAGTTTCTGGAAGTGTTCTTGGGCTTCTTTAACATGCTGGAGGGCCTCGAGACCGATTGCCCGCTCGTGCGCAACAACAACCCCGTTCAGGACATTCTCATTATCTGCTCGGACGCGGGCTTCATGTCGCAGTTGAACTCTCGCGTCTGCAGCGCCACGTTTAACGAGGCGCAGAAACATAAGGGATCGAAAATCATCTGCGTAGGGACGAAGGGAGCCGAAAAATGCCGGCAGCTCGGGCTGACACTCGACCGCGTTTACCAAACGGTTTCGCCGGATCGTCGCTACGGACTCGCCATGGAAGTTCGTGACTACGTGATCGAACGCGTCATGAGCGGAGCATCAGGCAGTGTCGCCTCCGTCTACATCTGGCCCAAGAGCTTCAACATCTTGAAGCCCCGCGTCGTCCGGCTGCTTCCGGCCTCGGAACTGATGGGAGGCGAAGAGGAACCCCAGGAGGGCGAAGCGCGGGAAGTGAAAAGAAAGAAGCGCACCCTCGCCAACAAGGACTTTGTGGCGGAATCGACCGTCAACGGATTCATGAGGGTCCTGGCGGACATCTGGGTCAGCTCCCGTCTCTTCGAGATGTTGTCGGACACGCAGCTCGCGGAAGCGGCCGCGCAGGCCCAGCAGCTTGAGTCCTCAATCGAAGGCCTGTCGAAGGAGAAGGGCTCGCTCATGCTGTCCTTCCGCAAGGCCGGCCGGGATGAGCTGAACAAGGCCATGCGCGAGGTGTTTACCTCCTCGAGCGTGATTCGAAAGCGATGAGACTCTGATGGCGATCAAGATCACGCATCTCGAACCCCAGGGCAGTCAGCCGGAAGACCCGAACGCCTGTTACGGCACGGTGATCGCCGTGCGGGGGCCCGTCGTGGACGTGCGCTTCGCGGAAGTCAAGGATATGCCGCCGCTCTATGCAGTGCTGGAGGGACGAGCGTTCGACAAGGCCAAGGTCGTGCTGCAGGTTGCGGAGCACATGAGCAACCTTGACGTGCGCTGCATCGCGCTCACCTCCACGCTCAACGTGCAGTTGAACTCGCGCTTTCTAAACACGCGAAAACCGGTGTCGATCCGCGTGGGCGAGGAGCTCTACGGCCGCATCATCAACGTGTTCGGCGACCCGATCGACAACCAGGGGCCGCTCACGTCCACGGAGTTCCGTGCGATCCGCCGTCCGCCGCGCGATGAGATCTTCAACATCCGCAGCAAGTACGGCGTGAAACCCGAGCTCCTGTCGACGGGGATCAAGTTCGTCGACATGCTCTACCCCATGGTGAAGGGAAGCAAGACGGGCATTCTTGGGGGCGCCGGCTGCGGCAAGAGCGTCGTGATTCTCGAGCTCATCTACAACATCGTCAAGAAGCACAGCGGCTCCTGCGTGTTCACGGGGATCGGGGAGCGCATCCGCGAGGGCAACGACCTGTACCACGAATTGAAGGATGCAAACCTCTTGCCGAAGGTCAAGCTCGTGTTCGGCCAGATGAACGAACCCCCCGGCGCGCGCTATGAGTGCGTGAACACCGGCATCACGCTGGCGGAGGTCCTGGCCGAGCAAAACAAGGACGTGCTGCTCTTCCTGGATAACGTCTTCCGGTTCGTGCAGGGCGGCCAGGAGATCTCCACGCTTCTGGGGCGCGTGCCGGGAGAGTCGGGCTACCAACCCACTCTTTTCTCGGAGGTGAACGCCGCGGAGGAGCGCATTCGCTCCATCCCCGGGGGGGGCTCCATCACGTCCTATCAAGCGGTTTACGTGCCGGCCGACGACATGACGGACCCTTCCGTGGTCGCCATTTTCAGCTGTCTGGACACCGTGATGGCCCTGTCGCGCGATCTCGCCCAGCGCGGTTTTTTTCCCGCCATCGATCCGCTGCGCAGCTCCTCCTCGTTCCTCGACCCGCGCATCGTGGGGCAGCGCCACTACGACATGAGCCAGAAGATGATCGCGCTCTTCGCCAAGCACAGCTCGTTGCGCCGCATCGTGCAGGTGGTGGGCCTGGAAGAGTTGTCCAAGGAAGACCAGACGGATTACAAGCGTGCGGAGAAGATCATCAATTTCATGACGCAGCCGTTTGCGGTCGCCGAGCCCTTCACGGGCATCCCCGGCGCCTTCGTGACGATAGAGGACTGCTTGGACGACGTCGAGCGAATCGTTTCGGGCGTCTACGACAAGCTGGACCCCAAGGCGTTTTACATGATCGGGCGCTCCCCGACAACCAAGTGAGCCATGGCCACAGCCGCTGAGAAAGCTTGTTTCGACGTGGTGCTCAAGTCCGGCTTTGTGAAGCGGGAGGAGCTCACGAAGGTGTTCCGCGAATCCGAGGAAACTCACGCCCCATTCTCCCGGCTCCTGGTGCAGTCGGGGTTGATCGAGGAGCCCGAGCTCCTGCGGATTTACGCGGCAAGCTCCGGCACCTCGACCGTGGGCCTCAAATCTGTCTCCGTCCAAAAGGCGCTGTTGGACCGGGTGCCGGTCAAGTTCGCCTGGTACTACAAGTTCTTTCCCCTTTCCCTGGAGAACCGCCGCTTGAAGATCGCCGTGTCCAGGCTGCTGGACTTGCACACGCGCGATGAGATTCGCTTGGGGCTGGGCTACGAGGTGGACGTGGTTTTCAGTCGGGAGGCCGAGATCGAGGACATGCTGAAGCAGCACTACGGCCTGGGCGCCGATACGGTGAACAGGATTCTCACGCAGGCCTCCGCGGCCCCCGCGCCGAGCGCCCTGGAGGCGGTGGAAGAAGTCGAAAATATTGAAAAGCTCGCCGAGACGGCGTCCGTCGTCCAGCTCGTCAACCAGATCATCCTGGACGCTTACAAACGGCGGGCGAGCGACATCCATATCGAGCCGTTCCGCGGGCGCGTGCGCCTGCGCTACCGCATCGACGGGATTTTACAGGAAGCCGCGGTTCCCCCCGAGATGCGCAAGTTTTTCACGGCGATCCTCTCGCGCATCAAGATCATGGCGAATCTCAACATCGTGGAGCGCCGCCTGCCGCAGGACGGCAAGGCGCGGGTCAAGACGCAGGACCAGTCGCTCGACCTGCGCGTCTCCTCCATCCCCACGCCGTTCGGCGAAAGCATGGTGGTTCGAATCCTGCAAAGCAAGATGATCTTCGGGTTCGAGAAGCTGGGGTTGGAAAATGAGCAGCTGGCAAGCGTGCAGGAGCTCATCCGCCGGCCGCACGGGATCATCTTCGTCACCGGCCCCACGGGCAGCGGCAAGAGCACCACTCTTTACGCCGCGCTGGCCGAACTCAACGCCATCGAGCGCAAGGTGATCACCCTTGAGGACCCCATCGAGTACGAGATGGAGGGAGTGACGCAAATCCAGGTCGCGCCCGAGGTGGGGCTGACCTTTGCGCGGGGGCTGCGCAGCATGCTGCGGCACGACCCCGACGTGATGATGGTGGGCGAGGTGCGCGACTTTGAGACGGCGGACATCGCCATCCGCGTGGCGCTCACCGGCCACTTGATTCTCTCCACCCTTCACACCAATGACGCGGCAAGCGGGGTGACGCGCCTGCTGGACATCGGCGTGCCGCCCTATCTCATCGCCTCCAGCGTCATTGCATTTGTGGCGCAGAGGCTCGTGCGGGTCATTTGTCCCGACTGCAAAGAAGAAGACACGGCCGTCCCCGAGGAAGTCAAGCAGATGATCCGAAGCGAGCTGGCCATTGCTCTCCAGGATCCCATCCGGCTCTTTCGCGGGAGGGGATGCGACGCCTGCAACGGCACAGGGTTCAGCGGCCGGTTGGCCATTTACGAGATCCTGCCCGT
>CAZPNG010000190.1:0-9634 GCA_964587845.1 uncultured bacterium
ATGGAAGGCGCTACGGCCGCGCCATCATTTCGAACCGCCGCGGCAAGCTGTTCGGGCCGGTGTGGCACAGCAACATCCAGTGGTTTGAAAAGCGCATCCATCGCATGCTGCGCGCCTACGAGTTCGCCGACAGCCGCGTCCCCCATCCTGTGAAATCTTTGCGGCGCGCGCGCCGCTCTCCCGCCCGCTCAAGCGGGCCGGAGGAGTTCGCCGGCGCGAGCGAGCCGACGGACCATTCGCTCGGACTTGAGCCCGAGATCGCCATCCTCGAGCGCGCCGCGCGGATCTCCATTGAGCGGCACGCGAGCCGCCCGCACGGCGGCATGCTGATCGAGCTCAACAGCCCGGAGCATCGCACGAAGCGAGTCGTGGTGGTCGGAGACCTTCACGAGACCGGCGCTCACATGTACCGCTCGTCGGGGGAGATTCACCTGCGCGCGATCCTCGAGCACGCGGGCCTGGAGGGCGAGCTCGCGCGCGGCGAGGCCGACATGATTTCCCTGGGCGACCGCATTCACCCGACAAGCGGCATCGCCTGGAGGGAGTACTACCTCCAGTCGCGGCGTCCCGAAGTTTACCTGGCGGACCTGCAGGCGCAGTTCCCGCACCGGGTGCACGGTCTCCTGGGCAATCACGAGTTGGCCAGCCGCCTGGACGTGAACGTGTCAAAGGAGCACATCAATCAGGACGCCTGGTTCCAGCAGTCCTTGGAGGACCGCTACGGCCCGCAACAATCGCAGGCGTTCCTGAACGCTTACCATTGGTACGTGGACTCCGCTCCGCTGATCGCGGTGGTGCACGTGCGGGACGGGGACATTTTCCTCGCGCACTCCGGGCCCCCCGACCTGGTGGAGCCGGATTCTGTCTTGGGCACCTTGATCTGGCACGAGCAGATTGCCGACCTTCTCCACCATCCCCTGCTGTGGCAGAAGAGCATGGACAATCCCTGGATTTACAGCTTTTTGTGGAACCGCGACTATCGGGCGAAGCGCGTCCGCGCCTTTCATTCGCAGTTTCACATCGGCGCCTCGATCGTGGCGCACACCGACCCCGTGCAGGCGAATGAGCACATGGGCTTCCGCGCGCTGCGCCGCCACGTTCTGGGGGCCGTGCCGGGTGAGAACTTTTTCATCCTGACGTCCGATGATCGGGCCTCTTACATTGACATCGACACGTCTCAGACAGTCGGGCAGATCGCGCGCTCCCTCGCGCACGGCCGCGCCGGCAATCGCCAGGCGCTCCAGATCGTGCCCCGCAAGCAGGTCAAGCGCCTCGCCCAGCGCCTCGCCTCCGCCCGCGCCCAAAAGGCGCCAGGTCAGGTTTCATTACAAAAGACCGACCTGGCACCTTTTGACAGGTCCTATGTCCGAAAAGTCCTCGCGCCCGCCGTTTTGACGTCCGGCCTCCTGGTCGGCGGCTTCACCTTGGCGGGCGGCTGGCTGATTTCCTGGGCGTTCGGATTGCCGTTCGCCTTCGGCCCGCCGTTCATCGTGGCGCGGCTCGCCTGGCACTTGTCTTACCGCGACCGCGCGTTCACTTTCGACAAGCTCTTCGCCAGCGCATTGAGTGGTGCGGCTTTCTTTTTCCTCTCCAACGTCTTTAATCCCGCAAACCTTCTATCTTACGCCCTGTTCGCGGCGTGCGCCGTGGGCCCGACCCTCGTGGTTTCCACGTTCCTCTTCATTGAAGAGCGGCTCGCGAAAGATGCCGACCTTGCGCGGCTCAATATCGTCTTTCGCGCGTGGGTGAACCGCCGCTTGAACCGGCGCGACATCGAGCCGCTCACTTGGGAAGCGCTCATGCAGTTTCAAATGCAGTTTTCGCAGCTTCCCATTACCGAGCAGCGCCGGCGCATGGCCGAGCTTTGGCAGATCACCGGGGAAGCCGAAGCAACTTCCGAGCGCACGCCCATCGCGCCCGATCCCAACCGCTTTGCGGGCGCCCCCGCGATCTACGCGGTGGTGGTGCCCGCGATGCTCGACGTGGCCTTGACGTTCGCCTCGAGCGAGGAGGGGCTGAAGATTGCCGGCATCCAGCGCGATCCGGGCGGGAAAGCCATCAATGTTGCGAAGACCCTCGCAGGCTTTGGCCGGCGCGTGCATCTGGCGGGCCTTTTGGGCGAGGGGCCCCGAGGGGGGTTGTTCCGCCAGCTTTTGGCGCGCTATCCGATCGAGACGGTGACGCCCACCGCGATTGGCGCCGACGTGTGGCTCTACCCGACGTTCATCAACCGCGCGAGCGGCGATGAGCTGCGTTTCGAATACCCAGGGGAAGACATTCAACCGGCGGATGTGGCCCGCTTCTTCGAGGATCTTGAACGCGACATCTTCCAAACCGCGAGCCCCGGGTCGTACCTGGCCCTGGGCGGGCGGGTGCTGCCCGGCACCCCCACTTCCGGTCTCTCGACCTTCAGGGACTTGGCAGCCGCCCCCCTTTCAGCGGGTGCCCCGGCTGCCGGCGCCGACATCTCGGTCTACACGCGCATCATCGAACGCGCCAACCGGGCGGGCCTGAAGGTCGCGCTCGACCTTGTGGAAAGTCTCACGTCCGCAGAACTTGTGGCGTTGTTCCGCGCCCGGCCCACCCTGATCAAACCCAATCTTGCCGAGTTTGCCAAGATCACGGGAAGAACCGTGGCCGAGCTTGAGAGAGACCCGAAGCTCATTGTCTTTGAGGCGCGCAAGCTGATCGAGCGCTACGGGATTTCCCAGGTTGTGGTTTCCATGGGCAAGAGGGGAGCGATTTTCGTCAGCAAGGAGGAGGCCCACTTCGCGCACGCGCCCGCGGTCCGATACCGCTCCAGTGTCGGCGCGGGCGACTCGCTTCTGGCAGGGCTTGTGCATGAGCTTTCGCTGGGCCGCTCCCCGGCCGAGGCGCTGCCATTCGCCGTGGCCGTGGGCTCGGCCACCACCACCCATGAAGGCAGCGGCGTCGCGTCACTCGAGGAAGCCCTTGCCCTCCTGCCGCACGTGCGCGTCGAGCGCCTCGCGGCGGCGCGCGTGCGGGATGCGGGCGCCGATCGGCCCGAGCCCCCCGCGGACATCGTGGAAGAGACGCAGCATCTGCGCGACGGCCGGCGCGTCTTGGAAAGCGCCCCGCGCACGCTGCGCCCGCTCGGCCTCGCCGGCAGCGCGATCGGTCTCAACACCAAGGCCCATCCCTCTCGTTGGGTAGCTGTCTTGGGCGACCTTCACGATGAAGGGTTTTTCCCGGACGCCGCCTCAGGCGAAGAGATGCTCAAGCAGGCCTTGAAAGACTTGGAGTTCGACACCCGGGGGAATACGGACGTGGTCGGCTTGGGCGATGTGATCCACCCCGCCTGGGGCGAGGTCTCGGAGCGCCGCTACCGGCTCTCGCGCCGGCCCATCGTTCGGTTTGCGGAGTTGCAAGGTGACCCGGTGCTCAAGGATCGCGTGCACCTGTTGGCCGGCACGCACGAGCTGGGAACGCTGGTCGGCCACGGGCTCCGCAAGGGGGCCGAGCCGGACCTGATTTCTCAAAACGAAATCTTCCGCCGCGCGATCGAATCCCAGTATGGGGCTCAGGGCCGTGCTTTCATTGGAGCCCTCGAGGATTACATCGACGCCCTCCCGATCGTCGCCTTCGTGCGGGTGAAGGACGGCCTGATTCTTTTGTCTCACTCTGCGCCCGTCGCGACGCAACCGGATGATCCGAACGGACTGGGGGAGCAAAAGGATCTTGGGCTCCTGTTTGCGCCTTCGTTTGGTGGCAAATCGATGCGCAACAAGCTTCTCTTCTTCGAGCACAGCTTCCTGGAGGGCAGAGAATACGATCTCGACCGCATCGAGAAGTTTCAGCGTGTCGCAGGAGTAAAGCTCTGTCTTGTGGGCCACACGGAGCCCACGCGCGAGAACGCCGCCAAATACCACTTCGACGCGCTGGCGCCTCCCGTCCTGGGCGGGGTCTCAGACAAACTCTTCCTGCTTTCATCCGGCGAGTGGCCGGCCTATCTTTTGATCGACACGGAAAAGACCGTGGCCGAGATCGCCGCCGACCTTCGCAGCGGCCAGTGGGGCGAGGGCCACGCGCTTCGCATCCCCGCGCGCTGGTCCTCCGCCCGCGCCTCCCGCCAAGCCGGTCCCCGCTCGGGCCGCCGCAAAGAGCGCAAGCCCATCGACCGGGATCTCTTGGAGCGGTTCCTCCTGGAAGAGCACGGAATCGCGAGGAACGTATCCCGGCGCTTCGCCGCACAAGGTGTCAAGATCCGGCGCGACGCAGTGGCCGAGAAAGCGCGCCGCTACGGGCTAGGTCATCTCTTGAAGGGAAAATCCGGATCGTACAAAGGACCCGAAGATGCACCGGGCGGAGCCGAGCTTCTCTTGCGCCTTGCAGAGTCGAGCGGCGCCAACACGCGAGCAATAGCAAGAGTTCTCGCCGCACATCACGGGGTTCAAACCAGCCCCGCGAGCATTTTTGCATGGATCAAACGGCTCGGCGCGGCAGACCTCCTGGATCCGGCCAGCGAGGCCCGCCGGCGCATCCGCTCGGCGCAGATCGAGGCCTCGCGCCGCCTCCATGGCGGATACCTCTCCGTCCGCCCCGCGCGGCACCGCCGCTGGCGGTCGGTCGACTTCCCCGAGCATTTCTTTACTCAAGATGAGGTACTCGCTCTCGGGCCCCTTGTTGTCGAGGTAAAACTCAAGCGTCACTATCACGAGCGGGATTGGCCTCGCGTGACCGCGTGGTCGGCGCCCTTGCCCCTGAAGCGCGTAAGAGGATACGGGCGAATCCGGCTGGATCACGACTATCCAGATCGCACCCTGCGCGTTTGGATTTCCGCAGGCGCGGTGGAGCGAGCACAGCTCATGGCCACGCTGGACGAACCCGCTGTCGAGTTCTCTCACATCCGCCACAGGGGCCGGGGCGTCTTCATGGCCCGCTCCCCCGACGCCCCGCTGGTTCTCGAGCGGCAGGGCAACGGCTTCATCGATCGAGCCACAGGGGAGCGAGTGGGCAAGCTTCCGTCTGGGCGCGGGCTCGTCTTGCTGGGGAAGATGGCTCACCGTGCCCGGGGCGAGCCAAGTTATTTTACTGCCCCCCGTGGGGCTTCCCGGAGAGTGGTGCCCGGGGCGCCTGCCTGGTACCAGCGCACCGTGCATGCGCACTTTGAGGCCGGCCGGCGGCTCGTCCGCTTGCATCTGCCTCGCAGTGATGTCGCGGCGGGGAATGGGGTCCACGGCGAGGCCGAGCGGCGCGGCATTGACAGCGCGCGTCCCGAAATATTTCGACAAGATGAGCTCGCGCAAGCTTTGCTTCACCGGTATCGCCTGGAGGGCCTCGTGCGTTTCCGCGTCGGGGGCGCGCACCTCTATCTGGCCGCGCTTAACCCAGGCGAGAGCAACATTCCCTTAACGCGCGATCAATTCCGGGAACTCGTGGCAGCCGCCCCGCGCGGCGTGATGGAGTACGAAGACGCCCAGGTCATCCTGACGGCAAAGAAAGCGGGCGGAATCAAGACGGGCATCCAAGCGGACTGGCTGAGGCCCTTCGTGAAGAACTGCCGCCTGGAAATCCATCTGCAATCCGGCGTTGTGACGCACGCGCTGGCCATACCACACGAGACTCCCTCATCGCGGCTGCCCATCCGCTTCGAGTGGATCCAGAACGGCAAGCAGCGCCTCTTTTATCCGGTCTCCCTCCTTGAAGAAAACCGAAAGCGGAATGGAGGCGTTTTAGTCCTGGAGCGCAAGACGACAGGGCCTCTTCTCGTGTTGGAGGGCACGGATGTCGTGGTCCCCATTGCGCTGCAGCGCACGGGTATCGTGGAGGTTCGGCTGGGCGTCTTGGGCCGGGCGCAGCATGCCCTGTACATTTACCTGTCCGCGCTTCGGCAGACATCTCCGGTTCCCGGCTCTCGCCCGCGCTACGGCTTCTCGCAGCGATACCAGGGATTTGCAGTGCGCGCCCGGCTTCACGATGGGCGTGTGACGCACTTCATCCTCGGCCCCGGTCCCGGTCATCCCGGCGAGATCTCGATCGAGATTCGGGAAGATGCGGAGGCGCGCTTGAGAATCATTCCCCGGGGGCAGGGGAGGCCCCGAATTATTCTCAGGAGGATCGGCTGGAAGCGGCGGGCCGGCCAAGACGCGAAAGGGCGGGCTGCTGTCCGATCCAAGCTCGAGAGGCCTCTTTCCATTGACGCGCATCCACCCCGGCGCCGCCGCGAGACGGAGACCTACGCAGATCGCGTCGTCGACCGGCAGGCTGCCGAGCCGGCCCGTGACTTTGCGGAGGTCACTCCGGCGCTTCCCAGGTATCTCTTGAAGCTCTTGAAGGCGGACGACCAGCAGCTTCTGCTGGAGCTTTTTGCAAGCCCGGAGCCCCGGGCAGTTTTCCGCGACGCGAGGAACGGCGCGGATCCCGCCGAGTTTCTGTTGGGCGTTTCCAAAAAGTTCGCCGCGCATCCGAGTCTCGCGGGCGTCCAACCGCATGATTTGGCGAACTGGCTGGAGCGGGTGCTTAATCTCAACGGCGGTCACATTTCGGCCCGCGATGCCGTTGCGCGTTCTACAGCTCCACGTTCAGTTTCGCATTCATCAAGTCAACCGTTGTGGGAAGTCCCGGTAGGGGGCGCCCTTACCCGTGAGATCGAGTCCGGTCTAACTGCAGTGGACCGACGATCCCATCCCAGTTCCGCCGCTCTGTCCAGTGAGCATCGCGGAACACAAAGCGCCCCCGCCGGGCTTCCCCTTTCTTCACCCTCGATCGCCCGCATCGTGCGCTCGCGCGGCACAAGCCGCCGGGCGATTGCGGTGGTGGCGGACGAGGGTATGGAAGGCCTGCTGCCGGTCGAGCTGTCGTTCGCAGTGCTCGATGCAGCCCGGCAGACGATTTACGGCGAGGACCTTCTCATCCGCCGGGCCCGCCGGACGAGGCCCGCCGTTTCTCCGGCGCTGCCGATCGGCCCGGATGTCGGCGTCGACTTCGCGCTTCGCGCCCAAGAGTTGGCGGGTGAGAAACCTGAAACGGTGTGGAGGATGTTGGGGCGGGACTCGACGCTCACGCTGCTCCTCTCATCCGACCCGGCCGTCCGGCTGCGCGAGATGAAGACTTATGAAGGGCTCGAGCGCTTCGGGCGGACGTTAAGCGCCGTGCGGCGCGTCAACTGGCGTGTCGAGACAGCCGGCGCCGGGACCGTCAAGGTAGGCGGCTCCGTCTACGTCTTGGACGCGGCCGCCTCGCGCGCCGCCATGCTCCTGAAGGTCAAGACTATCCGCCTTCTTCCATACTTTGAGCGCCACGCCCTCCTCAAGCAGCTTGCGGAGGCCGACCCCTCAGGCAAGGCCCGTGAGGCCTTGGCTGCGTTCGAGCGGGCCTTCCATCTTCACTCCCAAGCCGGCCGTGTGAGCGTCACTTTTGACGCCCTCCGCGCCATGCTCTCGCACGCCCAGGGCGGGCGCCAGCTTGTGTCGGCATCCGCGTAAGTCTCTGCTATAATAATCCACCTTTATCTTTTCCCCGGTAGCTCAGCTGGTAGAGCAAGCGGCTGTTAACCGCTGGGTCGCTGGTTCGAATCCAGCCCGGGGAGCCAATATTTTAATGAATAAAGCGGTGGGTAGTCGATCCAAAACGACCCGTCTAGAAGCACATGGCAAAAATCTGCTTGGGGGCAAACGCAAAAGGGATTAGTTTTAATTAAAGGGTTTGTATTCACCGCTGAATTATACCACCCACGGATTAAGTTCGCAGCGGAGCGAAGCACAGCAGTCCTTGGAGGGCGAAGCCCGGAAAGGAAGCCCTGGCGTGGGAGAACTTATAATTTTTTATTTTGGGCGAAGTCGAATGATTCGACCTCGCCCTTTTTGTTATGAATAATCGATACAAGCAAATGCTCGAACGGATGCAGGCAAAAGAGAAAAAATCTCGGAGAAGGCGGAGTGAAAAATGGTTTCTCTACATTTTGAAATGCAGCGACCGCTCGCTTTACACCGGAATCACGAAGGATATTGAAAGGCGCTTCAAAATGCACTTGGAGGGAAAAGCGGCGCGTTACACACGAACCCGGCGACCGCTTGAGATGGTTTATCAGGAAATCTGCAAAACGAGAACCGAAGCCCTCACCCGCGAGTGTGCCGTGAAAGCCTTGCCCAAAGCAAAGAAACTTGCTTTGATCGAATCCGTACTCTATTTCCACCATGGAAGAGAGTCCCGTTAGCATCGCCATCGTTGGCGCGGGTGCGGCCGGGCTCATGACCGCGATTGAGGCGGGGAGAACGGTTCGGGCCTACAGCTCTTCGCCCTCTATTCTTCTTCTTGATTCACGTCCCGCGATTGGTGCGAAGATTCTCATGTCGGGCGGAACGCGTTGCAATGTCACCAATCAAGAAGTGAAACCCTCCGACTTTCAAGGAGGCCCCGGCCACTTTACAAAACATGTCTTCGAAGCGTTTACTCCTCAAGAAACGATTCGATTCTTTGAAGAAATCGGTGTGAAGGTCGTTCTCGAACCGGGCGGGAAGTATTTTCCCGAGACGCATTCCGCCAAGACTGTTTTAGAAGCGCTCATCAAAGAAACGGACCGAGTCGGGATTGCATTAAAGAAGGGTGTTCGTATTGCAGCCGTTAAAAAAGAAGGCCATTTGTTTCATCTCAGAAGTTCGGATGGCACTTATGCTGTTTGGGCGAGGAAGGTTGTTTTGACGTCGGGAGGTCTTTCTCATCCGACCACAGGGAGCGACGGCACGGGTTACGGGATTGCCGAAAGTTTTGGGCACACGATTCTGAAAACATTTCCTGCGCTGACACCGCTTCTGACGAATGATCCCGACTGGAAAAGTCTCAGCGGTGTGGCGCTCGCCGCAAAACTTTCATTTTTTAAAAAGGGAAAAAAAATTCGTGCGTGCCGTGGCTCCTTTTTATTCACGCATTTTGGTTTCAGCGGGCCCGCGGCACTTGATATCAGCAGGCATTTAGCAAGCGCCGCGAGGGAGGACAATCCCGAGATCGTTGCCAGTTTCCTTCCGGATGAAGATGAAGGGTCGCTTAAAGCTGTTTTTCAATCGGTGCAAAAGACAAGTCCGAAGAAACTCGTGAAAAATCTTCTGGTCGAGGAATTCTCACTCCCCGCGCGGTTTGTAGAAGCGTTTCTTAAAAAAATCGGCGGGGTCGGAGCCCAGCCGATTGAACATTTTTCAAACGAAAATAAAAAGCGGCTCACCCGTTCGCTTCTTCATTACCCGCTGGAAGCGGCAGGCGTTTTTGGCTACAAGAAAGCGGAAGTGACTGCGGGAGGCGTGGATCTTAAGGAGATAAAAGTCGCGACGATGGAATCCAAGCTCGTAAACGGACTTTATTTTGCAGGTGAAATCCTGGATGTGGACGGCCGCATCGGCGGATTTAATTTTCAGTGGGCCTGGAGTACAGGCGCCGTAGCCGGCCGAAGCGCAGCGCGGAGTCTTATTTCATGATTTACCTTGCTTCCACTTCTCCGAGAAGAAAAACGCTTCTCAAAAAAGCAGGAATCACATTTCGTATTTTGAAGCCGGCTTATGAAGAGGATAATGATTTAAAAGGGCCGCCTTCTAGGATCGTTCAAGTTCATGCGGTTAAGAAAGCGGAATCCTGCAGGGGGCAGGTTAAAGACGGAACCCTTCTTGCGGCAGATACAATTGTT
>CAZPNG010000191.1:0-4092 GCA_964587845.1 uncultured bacterium
CCTTGCCCACCTGCTCAAGTACGACACCAATTTCGGCGCTTGGGAGGCCGACGTGCGGGCGGAGGAGAACGCGCTCGTGGTGGACGGGCGCCGTGTGCAGATCCTCACGTTTAAGGATCCGTCCCAGATCCCCTGGGGCCAGCTCGGCGTGGACATCGTGATCGAGTCCACGGGCGTCTTCACGGACGCGGAGAAAGCCAAAGGCCACATCAGTGCGGGCGCCAAGAAGGTCATCATTTCCGCTCCGGCCAAGAATGAGGACATCACGGTCGTCATCGGGGTGAATGACGCCTCTTACAACCCTGAGAAGCACCACGTGGTTTCCAACGCAAGCTGCACCACCAACTGCCTGGCCCCGGTCGCCAAGGTGCTGCATGAGGCGTTTCGCATCCGCCACGGGCTCATGACCACGGTGCACTCCTACACCAACGATCAGCGCACCCTCGACCTGGTCCACGACGATCTTCGGCGCGCGCGGGCGGCCGCTCAGTCGATTATTCCGACCTCGACGGGGGCGGCGAAAGCCATCGGGCTGGTGCTTCCCGAGCTCAAGGGCAAGCTCGACGGGCTCGCCCTGCGGGTGCCCACGCCGAATGTATCGGTGGTCGACCTGGTGGTGGAAGTGGAAAAGCCGACAACCGCCAAAGAGGTCAACGAGGTGCTGAAGCGCGCCGCGGCGGGGCCCCTCAAGGGCATCCTGGCGGTTAGCGAGGAGCCTCTGGTGTCCAAGGATTTCAACGGGAATCCGATCTCTTCGATCGTCGATGCGGAGCTGACGCGCGTCATTGACGGCACGCAGGTGAAGGTCATGGCCTGGTACGACAACGAGTGGGCCTATTCCAACCGGTGCGTGGACCTTGCCGTGCTCATGGGTCAACACCTGAAGGGCGCCGGAAAGTCAAATCCCGGCAAGGTCGCCCTCCGGCAAGTTTAGCTGCATCCCAACGCGAGCCACGACCCTCCGGCGCCGGCCCCCTTTCGCTGGAAGATGCTACAATGAGGTGCCGATGTTAACCCGCGAAGCCCCCGTCACTCACGCGCCGCGAGAGCGAGACCTCCTGAAGGCCATGAAGGTGGCGTTTTTCGTCTATCCCATGGCCTTCCAAGCCCCGGGGGGCGGGGAGACCCAGCTCCTCAAGACCAAGGAATATCTTGAGCACGAAGGCGTCGACGTCCGCTTCTTCGACCCCTGGCACGACTCGCTCGGCACCTACAACATCCTTCACACCTTCGGCTCGGTGAAAGACTGTCTCAACGGCATCATGGTGGCCCATGCCATGGGCGTCAAGACCGTGCTGTCGACGATTTGTTGGTACAGTTGGAAGTCGGCGTGGTGGACCTACCCGGACTTTCAGGGCCGCACGGTGTCCCTCGCGCGGCAATTCGCCAAAAGCTTTTTCCCGTTTCTGCCCTCCATGCGCAAGCGCATGATGGACTATTCCAACCTCCTGTTTCCGAACTCGCAGACGGAAGCCGAGCAGTTGACGCGCTTCTTCTGCGTGCCGAAGGAAAAGATCTTCATTGTGCCCAACGGCGTGGACCCCAAGTTTCAAGATGCGACCCCCGACCTTTTTATTGACGCCTACGGGTTGAAGGATTTCATCCTTTGCATCGGCCGCATCGAGCCGCGCAAAAACCAGCTCAACATGATCCGTGCCCTCAAAGGCAGCCGCGTGCCGCTCGTCTTCATCGGCGATTTTGTGCGTGAGTACCGCAGTTACTACGAAGCGTGCCGGTGGGAGGCGGGGGACAACGTGTATTTTCTCGGCGCCTTACCGCACGACTCCGAGCTGCTCGCCTCCGCGTACGCCGCGTGCAACACGTTTCTGCTGGCCAGCTGGCTGGAGACGCCGGGCTTGGCCGCTCTGGAAGCGGCCCTGGCGGGCGCCAAAGTTGTCATTACGGACCAGGGTGCCACCCGTGAGTACTTTCAGGATCACGTCACCTATGTGACGCCCGACCGCCTCGATCAGATCCGCCGCCGCGCGCTGGAAGCCTTTGAAAAACCCAAGGACGTCCGCCTGCAGGAGCACATCCGCCAAAACTACCTCTGGAAGCATGTCGCCCGCAAGACGCTCGAGGGCTACCGGTTGTTATGGTAGGCAGCCCGATCAAGATCGGCATGAATATCCAGGCCTCCAAGGGGCGCACCACGGGCCTGGGCGTGTACACCGCCAACCTCACGCGCTCCCTCGCGGAAGAATCCCAGAACGGGTTTCAGTTCCAATTTTACGACAAGCAGATCGAGCAAGACCTCAACACCTTTCACCGCTTGCTGTGGGAGAATGTGGAGCTCCTGCGCCTGGCGCGTCGGGACCGCATTGATATTCTGCACGCTCCCGCCTTCGCGCCGCCCTTCTCGAGGACCTTCAAGGTGGTGGTCACGGTGCATGATCTGATCGGCATGTTTTTCCCCAACCAATTGAGTTGGCCGAGCCGTTTTTACTGGGGCAAATGGCTTCCGCACTGCGTGAAGCGGGCGTCCGCCATCATCGCGGTCTCCGAGAACACCAAGCGGGACCTGGTCAATTACCTGAAGATCCCCGAGAAAAACATCCACGTCATCTACCCCTCGGGCCATGAGAGTTTCCTGCCCACGGCGGACCGCAAGGAAGTTTCGCGCATGAAAGCGCGCTTCCGCATCCGGGAGAAGTATTTCCTGTTTGTGGGCACGATCGAGCCGCGCAAGAACCTGGTGCGGGTCGTGGAGGCGTTCGCCCGATTTCTGAAGCGCACTAAGCAGGACCTTTCCTATCAACTGGTCGTGGTGGGAATAAAGGAATATGCCCATGGGCGATCCTTTAAATCCCTGGTGGGGCAGTCCGCTGCGGGGCTCGAGGACGTCATCTACACCGGCTACGTGAGCAATGAGAACCTGAACTTGCTTTACTGCGGGGCGGAGGCCTTCATCTTTCCCTCCCTCTACGAGGGCTTCGGCATCCCGGTGCTTGAGGCCATGGCGTGCGGGGTTCCGGTGCTCACCTCCAATCTATCCTCGATCCCCGAGGTGGCCGGAGACGCGGCGTTGTACGTCGACCCGACGGCGGTTGAGAAAATCACGGACGGCATGATTGAGCTGGTTCAAGACGCTCGATTAAGAAGGAACCTCATCGAAAAGGGGTTTGAACGCGTCAAGCGTTTCTCCTGGAAGGAGACCGCGCGGCAGACCCTGGGCGTCTACGAGGCCCTGCTCTAGGCATGGCGGTCTCGACGGCGGGCCAGACTCTGGAGGCTCAGCGCGCCGAGTACGACCGGCTTTTTCGCGAGGACGTGATTCGGGATGAAGACCGCGCCTACCGTTGGCTCGCCCGGCAGGTCACGCGGGAGGCTCTTCCCGGATCCCGCGCGCTCGACGTGGGCTGCGGCGGAGGATTCTTCCTGCGCGAGCTGGATCGGGAGTCCCGAGGGCGGCTCGAGCTCGCGGGCGTGGACATTTCCTCCGAGGCGCTGCGCCTGGCGGGGGCTGAATGCCCCCGGGCGACTTTTGCCTTGGCGTGCGGGGAAGCCCTGCCATTTGAGGACGCCTCATTCGCTGCCGTGACCTGCCTGGGAAGTCTCGAGCATTTCTTGAACGTGGAGGGCTCCCTGGCCGAGATGCGCCGCGTGGTGCGCCGAGACGGGCGGATCGCCATTCTGGTCCCCAACGTCTTTTGGTACAAAGACCTGGCGGCGGCATTGTTTACGGGGGACCGTAAACCGCGCAACCAGAGCCGCGAGCGTTTTGCCACCCTGGGAGAGTGGAGGGCGCTCCTAGCGGGCGCCGGCCTGGATGTCGTGCAGATCCTGAAGTACAACGGCATCAGCACGAGCCGTTTGAAACAAGCCGTGAAGGACTGGGTCATCCCCCTGGCCCTGTCCTACCACTTCCTCTTCTTCTGCCGTCCCAAAGGATAGCGTGTGGTATCATTTTCCCTCATGAAGCAGGTGCGCGCTGCGCGAACACCCCGTGTTGAGGCAAGCGGGGAGGCCGCCGGGGCCCGAAAGAGGGCCCTGGGGTTGGCCCTCGGGGTTGCCGCCTTCACGTTTCTCGTCCTCAGTCGCGTCCAATCCTTCGATTTCGTGAATTGGGATGACGACCGCTACATTTATCAA
>CAZPNG010000192.1:0-7655 GCA_964587845.1 uncultured bacterium
CTTCGCTGCGCTCAGGATGAAATTCGCACCGTGACTTACGCGAAGCGTAAGTCACGTGCTCATTTCACTTGAGATGCTTTTGGGCGAGCTGGAAGGCCTCGAGCACGGGGCCCAGGCCCACGAGGGGAGCGGCTTGCAGGATGGCTTGGAGGACCTCGCCGCGGGAGGCGCCGGCCTTGCGGGCGCGGTGCATGTGCGCGATCAAGCCGCCATGCCGCCCGCAGGCGGTTTCAATGCCGACCTTGATGAGTTCACAGGTGCGGTCTCCCAGCGGCCCGGCCTTATCGCAGGCATCCCGGAAGGACTGAAAGCTCTTCCACACGGCCGGGAAATCCTTTTCAAATTGGGTCAGAGTCTTGGGCTTCATCCCGGTGTCCTCCCTGGCTAAATCAAGCGCTTGTATTCGGAGCGCGCGAGGCGCCAGACCGGCACGCCGCAGAAGCGGTCGCCTTCGGGGCAGATGGGCCGCTCGGCACTCAGGTCGCGCAGGCCGCAGGGCGGCAGGATGTAGCGCGCAATCGCGGGATGCCTCTCGGCCACCTGGGTGACCTCATCCTTGCAGGCGTTCCAGATTTCTTCCTGTGCGTTGTAGCACAGGCGCGTGGTCCATTTGTGGTGCAGAGCGAGCAGATCGCCTGACTCGATGAACCGGATGGGGAACGCGTTGGGAAGGAGGTAGAGAGCAAACTCGGGCGAGACCCCGTCGTTCAAGAGCTGATCGATCGTGGCCCACGTGCGCTGCATGACGTCGAGGAAAAGATCGTGGGCTTCCCCACAAGCTTGCACGAGCGGGGGCGTGATGAAGTCCGGCACGCCGGGGCGGTACTGCGTGAAGAGCAGGGGGCGCGAGGCCGGGGTCATGCGGTGGCGCTGATCTTGAGAGTCGGCCGTGTGCGAGAGCTTTTTCTTGAACGTGTAGTGGGCGTGGAAAAGCGCGCGCGTGAGCTTCGAGTGCGTCGTGAGGTTCAAGGCCTGGCCGTAGATGTGGTTTTGGGCGGGGTTCATCACCGCCTCGATCGCCTGGGCATCGGACAGGTCCTGCTCGGTTAAGCTCAAGACGGCGCGCACCGCCTCGGCAAGCGTGCGCTCGGCGTTGACGTTGTAGTCCACGAGCTTGGAGACGTGGGGGCCCAGTTCGGCGTCGAAACGTTTCAGAAACTCCGCGTTGTGAGCGCGCCAGCCGTTGCCGTAGAACGCCTGAACCATCCGGAATTCCGGGGTCTCCTCGATCGGCATCGGATCCTCGATGGAGTGAAAGAAAAGCGGGTCGTGCTGGTTCACGGCCTCGATCATGGCGCGCACAACCTTCTTTTGCTCGTAGGGCGTGTCGTACTGGTCCACGAGTTTGTTGTAGCGGTGCAGCGTGATCCCCGAGACCGTGTGGTAGAGGTGCGCGAACGTGGCCACGGGCAGGACATAGCGCGCCACTTCCTGCACCTTCTTTTGAATCGCCTTCTTCCATTTCTCGCCGTCCCGGCGGCGGGCGGGGAAGATCTTGAAGAATGCTTCGGATGTGACGCCCCACAAAAGCTCGTTTAAGGCCTCGTAGGCCTTCATCTGCACGTCCACGGTCTCGTGGTAGAGGGCGAGCGCGCGGCCCTCGATCGGCGGCACAAAATAATTGCCCGGCTTCACGCCCACGTAGCGCTGGCTCACCTGCTCGGAGTTATAGAAGGGGTGGCTGTGCAGGAAACTCCAGATGAACTGCCTTGAGACGCGCTCGAGCACGAACTGAAACGTGGCGTGCTGGAGTGTGGTGTGGTGGCCGGCCTTGTAAATGGAGTCGGCGATGCGGTCGCGCATGGCGCGCGCCTTCTCATCGCGGTCCACGTCCTCGTCGTAGATGACCTTGGAGGAGTAGCAGGTGCGCGCCGTGGCGATCGCGTTGTTGAACGGCTCGCGGAAGGCATTTTCCAGCCGCACGACCGGCTCTGAGGGGGCGAGAACTTCCGGCATGGCCCCATTATAGCCCACTGCCCGTGCAAGCTCAACGCAGCTACGCAAGGTTGGCGCTCCGCCCGGCAGCCGACCCACGAGTCGCCTCGGCCACGTTCGCCTCGGTTCTGTCGTGAACCGAGGCTCACTGGGCCCTCGCCTGCTGCGGGCCTCCATGCCCTCCGCGACGGCTCGTCATCGGCCTCGAACGACTCGTGGATCGGCTGCTGGAAGGCAGCCCCCCTGCGATTATCATCACCGCATGGACGCTTTTTTGACCGCTTGCCCCCGCCGGCAGGCCTCCTCGCGCCGATTGCTGGTAACTCCCCCCGGCCCGTGGCAGGCTTTGGTAGATTTGAGGAGGTTCTCGTGAGGCGTCACGCGGGGAGAATTGCGGGATTATTGCTCACCCTTTTGGCTTGCACAGGGTGGCTCGCGTCGGGCCATGCCGGCTCCGACCTCTCAGCGGCCGTGGGCTCGCGCGTGGTGGGCCTCGAACCTTGCTCCGACGGATCTCCCCGCTGCCTGGCGATCTTCGACTCCCTTGTCTTGCTTTCGACAGTCCCCTTGAAGGATGCGGTCCTGCACGTCCAGGTTCCCGGCGACGGAGTGATGGATGCCGTGACCCTCGATCCCCGGGGCGCGACGGTGTGCGCGGCTGTTTTCAGGGATGGCAATCAGGTGATTCACGAGATCGACGCCGTGTCCGGCGCCATTCTGCGCACGAAGACTGCATTCCAGGGAACACCGGCAACTCACCTGCGTCTCGCAGAGCTGAGGATGGCTGGCAACGGCATGCTTGTGGGCGCGGGGCGACTGGTTTCATCCGACGGATCCTCCCAGGGCGTGGTGGGCTTCATGGACCTCGCTGCCGATGAGGGGTTCTCGCTCCGTTCTTTAGGTTCAGCTCTGCCGGCTTCCATGGCTTCGATAGGTGACGGCGAGTGGCTTTTGGCCACCTCGGATCTCGCACGGCCGGCGGATCCGCACACAGTGTGGAGAGTGGGCCTTGCCGCTCGGAGTGCCGAACCCTATGCGTTTGTCACGGCACCCGCCGGAATGCTGCCACGCGACATTCTGGCGCGAGGGCGCAACGCACGCGGTGAGCCGTCGTTTCTCATTCGCCTTGCGAATGATCAAGGCGCGTCTTCCCTGGTCCTTTTCGACGGGAGCCACAAAGTTGCGGACGAGGCGCTCCCCGGCGACCTGCGTTATCCGGCCGCTGGCCAAGCGGCTGTGGCGGGCATCGATTCCAATCGCATTGTTTTACTCGCAGAGCGCGCGGATTCGGCCGAGCGAAAGTCGGTGGTGCGAAGCTTCGCCATGGGCTCGGTCGAGCGCAACAAGGTGGTGGACGTGCCTCTCGCGGGCCAGGGATCCCAGCTCGTGCGTGTTGGATCGCTTCCCCTCGCGCTAGCCTTACTCGAGGGCGGGCAGCTTCAGCCCGTCGCGCTCCTGCCGGGCGGATTCTTGGAGGCGCTTTCGACACGAACACTCGCCGGGGTGTCGCGGCTTGGCGCGCCTGACGCCGCGCCTGAACCTGCGGTCCCTCTGTCTTCGGTGGCAGGGCAGGTGGATGCGATCTCCGCGTTGAGTACGCTGCCGAGCTCGTTGCCGACCGCCACATCGTCTCCAACTCTCACGCCGACACCCACACCGTCTCCGACACCCACACCGACACCTACGCCAACGCCGACACCTACAGCGACTCCTACGCCAACACCAACGCCGACACCGACGCCGACGCCGACACCAACGCCAACTCCGACTCCAACACCGACACCAACGCCTACTTCTACCCCAACTCCAACATCTACACCTCCTCCACTTCCAGAGCCTCTCAGGGTGGTCCTGGAGATTGATCCCAAGGGCACAGGCGTTTCGCCGCACACGGTAAAGCTAACGGTAAAGGTATCGGGAGGCGCTCCTCCTTACACCGGGGTCATTTGCCCCGACGGAGATAGGTGGGATCCGAACGGCGCGTACCCGCCATCTTGCCGGGATTACTTCAGAGATGTATATCTAGATCCTGAAATCGGGAGTGTTTACTACACGTATCACAATACAAAGCCCCGAACGATCAAAGAGTTTCATCCATACGCCTTAGTTACCGACTCGAATGATGACTCAGCTGTAGACGAAGGACTTGTTAAGGTGTATGGAAGGGGAAACCGCCCGCCTCGTGTTCAGGTGTTCTCGGGCCAGGAATTTCCCAGGGGCCAGGTGACCAGGAAAATAATTGCCACAGCGACTGATCCGGATGGCGACCAGCTTAGCGCATCGCTGCACCCAGTAGGGAGGTTTCCACAAGGAACCGAACGCCCTTCTCTCCGCTCCGTTGTTCATCAGCAAGCCGGCACGGGCGGGATTTGGTATGAGTACTACGCTGTTTGGGAACCGGACGAGGACATGCCACCTGGAACCTACAACTTCGAACTCATCGTGACTGACGGCAAAGCAACCGTAAAGCGGCGCATCCGGCTCAGGGTCACGATCCCCATCCTTGTCTAGACACCGGCCGAAAGCTTGCCGGGCTGGCGCTTCCAGCGTTCGTGCATCCAGACCCACTGCTCGGGGTGAGCGCGGCATATGGTGTGGTCCGGCAAGCGTGACCCTCAAGCAGATACCGCTACCTCGGTACCTGCGGCTACGAAGAAGTCCTGCCCATTCACAGGCAGCAACTCAACCCTCTTCCAGGGCAGAATCCACCAGCCCCTTTCCCGCTAACCTCCGCCCAGCCCGCCGGCCTTTCCTCCTGACAGCGGCCCGAAAGCGCTGCTGATCTTCCCCCATCCCAGGGCGACCCCTAATAGAATTTTGTTGACATGCAATCCATTTTCGGCGAATATTTAAGGTATGCAATACGTCCCAAGGTTGCTGGAAGAGAAGATCAAGCACGCGATCGATCGGGACCGGAGCGTCCTCCTGTTTGGCGCCCGGCAGACGGGGAAAACCACCCTGATGAACCGGCTTGACGCTGACTTGTCGATTTCATTGGTTCAGCCGGACATCCGGCAGCGCTACGAAAAGTCACCCCATCTCCTTCGCGGAGAAGTGGAAGCCACCGTTTCAAAAAGGAAAGGGCGCCGGCCGCTCATTGTTTTGGATGAAGTGCAGAAAGTGCCCGCTATTTTGGATACCGTGCAGGATTTGATAGACCGGGGCAAGGCCAACTTTGTGCTTACCGGATCAAGTGCCCGCAAGTTGCGCAGAAAGGCAGGCGTGAACCTGCTTCCGGGGCGGGTTGCCGTGTTGAAACTGGATCCCTTTAGCTTGCGTGAAGTTCCCGCCCAAGACCTGGGCGAGCGTCTTCACTACGGCTCCTTGCCTGGAATCCTTGCGGTCCATGATTTCCAAGACAAGGAGATCGATTTGGAATCTTACGTGACAACTTATTTGGAAGATGAAGTCAGAGCCGAAGCGGTGGTTCGAAATCTTGGCGATTTCGCTCGGTTTCTTGAGCTCGCCGCCTCTGAATCGGGAGGTATCGTCAATCACCGAAAGCTATCGCAAGAAATCGGCGTCTCCCACACCACCATCGGGGCGTATTACCAAATTTTGGAAGACTGCCTGATTGCGGAGAGAATTGAACCTCTGACGCAGAGCAAAACTCGGAAGAAACTCACGAAGTCCGATAAATATCTATTTTTCGATTTGGGAGTCAGGCGTGTCGCCGCACGGGAAGGAACAAAACTCTCGCGCGACACGCTGGGCCGGCTTTTCGAGCAATTCGTTGGCCTCGAACTCTTGCGTTGCGTGCACGCCGAAAACTTACAAGCCAAGATTCGTTTCTGGCGTGATCCGGATGGTCCTGAAGTAGACTGGATCATCGACAAAGAAGGCATCTACACCCCGGTGGAGGTGAAATGGACAGATAAGCCTTCGTCGAGTGATAGTCGCCACCTGGAGGTTTTCCTCGCCGAGTATCCATCCGCCAAAATCGGGTATCTGATCTGCCAAGTGCCACGCAAAGCAAAACTCGGTGAGCGTGTGTTCGCTCTTCCTTGGCAATCCGTAGGAGAACTTCTTTAACGAGACGACCCCGCTTCCGGTGTTCGTGCATCCAGACCCACGGCTCAGGGTGAGTTCGGGTCTGCTGTTCTGAGACGGTTAGAAAGCTCTCAATCTACTCCTGCAAGAGGGCGAAACCCTCCTTTTCTACCCGCGAATGCTATAATCTTGCCTCGAAAAGAACGGAGCCAGGTCAATAGGGAAGACCTGGCACCGATTGACACGGGGCCGGTTTGGGCATGGCCCCGAAGTGAATAGGAATGGATATGCGCGCACTGCTGATCGTTGAGCATGGCAGCCGGGAGCCGGAAGCCGCGAAGGGGCTGGAGTCCCTGGTGGAGGCCTTTCGGCGGGAGGGGGGCTTCCGCATCGTGGAGCGGGCGTTTCTGGAATTGGCCGAGCCCAGCATCCCCGAGGGCGTTGAGCGCTGTGTGCGGGCCGGCGCGGCGCACATCGTCGTGGTGCCCTATTTCCTAGAGAAGGGCCGGCATGTGGCGCAGGATATCCCGCGCCTCTTGGAGGAAGCGCGTGCGAAGCACCCCGGGGTGCGCATCGAGATGACGGAGCCGGTGGGCGCGCATCCCAAGATGGTCGAGATTGTGAAGGACAGAATCGAGAAAGCCGTTGGAAGCTGAACCCTTTCCCAAGCGCATCGTGACGCTGACAACCGAGGCGACGGAGATTGTCTTTCGCCTGGGGGCGGCTGACCGCGTCGTGGGGGTCTCGGGCTACAGCATCCGGCCGCCGGAGGCGCGCCTCAAGCCCCGCGTGGCGGCGTTCACGAGCGCGCGCCTCGACAAGATCCGCGAACTCTCACCCGATCTTGTCATCGCCTTTTCCGACCTTCAGAAAGACATCGTGCGGGACCTCGTGGCCGAGGGGTTCACGGTGCTGTGCACCAACCAGCGCTCACTCGATGAAACGCTGCAGGCCATCCTTTTGATCGGCCGCGCGATCGGCGCGGAGGTGGAAGCCCAAAACCTCGTGGGCGAGCTTGAACAAACCTTTGCCGTGTACCGCGAGCGAGCGTCGAAGTTTCCCCGGCGAGCGCGCGTGTATTTTGAGGAGTGGGACAGTCCGATGATTTCGGGGATCGCGTGGGTCGGGGAACTCATTGAATTGGCGGGCGGGGAGGACATTTTCCCAGAGCTGCGGGCCGGCAAGAGCGCAGGTCAGAGGACGGTGGACCCGCAGGAGGTCGTTCGGCGCAATCCGGAAATCATCGTTGCCTCCTGGTGCGGGAAGAAAGTTAACCTGGAGTCGATCAAGAGCCGCCCCGGCTGGGACAAGATCGATGCGGTGCGCGAGGGCCGCGTCTATGAAATCAAATCGCCCGACATTCTGGCCCCCGGGCCCTCCCTCGTCTACGGGCTCTCGCAGCTTTCCGGTTTCTTGGAGGCTTTCCACGGGGCGGGTAGGCCCGCGTGAAAAAGCACGACGCGGTTCTCATCATCGCCTCAAGCGAATCCAGCCCTGACCTCTACTATGCCACCCGCATGTTTGTGCCGGACCCCTTCATTTACTTCGAGCGCAACGGCAAGAAGTCGGTGGTGATGAGCGACCTGGAAGTCGATCGCGCCAAAGCCCAGGCCGAGGTCGACGAGGTGCTTTCGGCCTCGAGCCTGATGAAGCAGCTCAAGCGAGCGGGCTTGAAGAGCCCCTCGACGATGGACCTGGTTGACGCGGTCTTCAAGAAGCGGCGGGTGAAG
>CAZPNG010000193.1:0-3255 GCA_964587845.1 uncultured bacterium
CCGTCGCAGACGATGACATCGACCCTTCCCGAATAGACATCCCGGCCTTCGATGTTGCCGATGAAATTCAGCTCGGAATCGCGTAGGAGCTTGTACGCTTCGCGCATGAGGTCGGTGCCTTTGGACTCTTCCTCCCCGATGTTGAGAAGCCCGATCGAGGGGCGGCGCTTGTTTAAGATCGCGCGCGCATAGACGTCCGCCATCACCGCGTACTGATAGAGATGATCGGGAGCCGGATCGATGTTGGCACCCACGTCGACGGCGAGAGAAATGCCTTGAAGGGTGGGGACCGTGATGGCGATGCCGGGGCGCTTGATGCCGGGGAGCAGGCCCAAGTTCAGCGTGGCAGCCGCGACGGCGGCGCCGGTGTTTCCGGCGGTCACGACCGCATCCGCCTGCCCCTGCTTCAGCAGGTCGATGCACACATTGATGGAGGCGTCCTTCTTGCGCTTGACGGCCGAAACGGGCGACTCGTGCATTTCCACGACGTCGGACGCATGACGCACGGAAATGCGGCCGCCCACGACCTTGTGCTTGCGCAGCTCGTTCTTGATCTGCTCCTCGCGCCCCACGATGATGATCTCGTGGTCCAGGGTCGTGGACGCCAGCGCCGCCCCCTCGACGACCAGCTGGGGCGCGTAGTCGCCTCCCATGCCGTCTACCGCGATGCGGACCATCTTAGCTTCCCTTCTTGTCCTCCGAGGACTTGATCATCACCACCTGCCGGCCACGGTAATAGCCGCAGAAGCGGCACACGCGGTGCGGAAGGGTCAGCCGCCCGCATTGCGGGCAGCCGCGCAGGTTGGGCAGGAGGAGCGCATCGTGCGCTCGGCGCTTGCGGGTCCGCGCATTGGAATGGCGGCGTTTCGGGTTGGGCATGCTAGGCGATCCCCTTGAGTCCGCCGAAGGGAGACTCCCATTTCGGCGGCTGGCAGGAGCAGGTGCCGCGGTTGATGTTTTGGCCGCACATCGGGCACAAGCTCTTGCAACTTTCCGCGCAAACAAACCGTTGCGGATGAGCCAAAATCACAATGTCTCGCAGTTCCGGCGTGCTGTCAATCTCCTTCTTGCCGGCAATCTCATAGAACAATTGCACCGGTTCCCTCCACTCCCTGCGCGTTTTCTCCAGGCACCGGGAGCAGGTCTGCACAATCGAGCTGGCCAGCTCGCCCCGGACCGTCAGGATCTTCTCGCTCTTGCAAACTTTCCCCGAGAAGCGCAGGTCGCCCTGGTGCTGAAAGTCGTCGAACTCGATCTCCAGCTCCGCGGGGTTGTAGCGGTGGCCGATCTCGATCTCCTCATCTTCGGCCAGGGCCTTCAAGACAAACTGCATCAGGAGAGCTTTTCCTTGAGGGCCTTCTCCACAAACGCTGGCACCAGGTCTTTGAGACTCCCGCCCAGACTCGCGATCTCCTTGATGAAGCGCGAGGAAATGTAAAAGAACTGCTCCGAGGGCATCAAGAAAAACGTTTCCACGCCGCCCGCGAGCTTGCGGTTCGTCAACGCCATCTGGAACTCGTAGTCGAAGTCCGAAACGGCCCGCACGCCCCGCAGCATCGCCCGGATGTTGCGCCGGCGCGCAAGATTCACGACCAGCCCTTCAAAAGAGACCACGCTCACGCCGCGGATCGAGCGCGTGGCGCGGCGCAACAGATCCACGCGCTCGGCGACGGTAAACAGCACGTCCTTGGCGCGGTTCTGTGCCACCGCCACCACGATCTCATCGAAGTGCTTGAGCGCGCGGCGGATCAGGTCGACGTGGCCGTAGGTGACGGGATCAAAACTACCGGGATAAAGCGCCCGCTTCATGGCTTGACCTCCGGGTGGTAGAAAAAAGAAAGGCAAGCTTGCCCGTAGAAGCGCGTCTCCTCAAAAACCAGCGCCTGGAGCGCCTCCTCCGGGGGTTCTTGCCTCGCGTGTCCAACGACCACCCAAGAATCGGGCCGAAGTATATCAGAAGCGTCGAGGGCCAGCAAGGTCTTTTTCACAAGTCCTTTATTATAAGGGGGATCCGAAAAAATAAGGTCATAAGCCCCCCCCTGCCGGGCCAGGCGGGCCAGAGCGCGCAAGACCTCTCCTCTGACCATCTTGGCCTGGGCGCCTACCGCCAGGGTTTGAACGTTTCGCCGAAGGACCGCTAGAGCCGCGGGACTTTCCTCCACGAACACGCAGGAGCGGGCCCCCCGGGACAGGGCTTCCAGGCCGAGGCTTCCGCTCCCGGCAAAGAGGTCGAGAACACGGGATCCTTCCACCTTTGCGCCCAAATGTCCGAAGAGCGACTCTTTGACCCGGTCCATCATGGGCCGCACGCCGTGCCAGTGAGGCCGCGCCAGGCGCCGGCTCTTGAACCTTCCTGCGATGATGCGCACTTTACATGCCTCCCATCCGGTCTTCCAATCGAACCAACGCTTCCCGCAGAAGCTGGTGCCCCGGCGAAGCCAGATGCGGATCTTCCCCGGCAATCCGCCGCGCCCACCCTAGCGCCCGGCCGAGCAGGTCCTGGTCCTTCATGAGATCGGCCAGCGCGAAGACAGGGAGGCCGCTCTGTCGGATCCCCAAAAGATCCCCGGGCCCCCGCATGCGCAGGTCCTCTTCGGCGATCAGAAACCCGTCCTGGGTCTTCGTCAAGAAACGCAACCGCCGCTTCCCCTCCTCCGTCTCGGGAGAGCCGAACAGGAAACAGGACGCCTGGCGGCTGCCCCGGCCCACCCGGCCGCGCATCTGGTGAAGTTGCGCCAGCCCGAAGCGCTCCGCATGCTCGATCACGATGATGGATGCGTTGGGATGGTCGAGCCCGACCTCCACGACCGAGGTCGAGAAGAGCACATGGATGTCCCCCCGCCCGAAGCGCTCCATCACCTTCTCCTTCTCGAGCCGATCCATGCGCCCGTGAATCAGCCCCACCTCGAGATCGCGGAAAATGGTCGCCTGGAATTTCTCGTACTCGCGCGTGGCGGCGCGCAGCGCGCTTTTTCCCTCATCAATGAGCGGATACAAAATGTAAGCCTGCTCCCCTGCCTTAGCGCGAGCGCGGATGAACTCGAAGACCTCGGCTTCCTTTTTCTGGGTAATCCAGTAGGTCTTGACCGGCAGGCGGCCGGCGGGAAGCTCCGTCAAGGTAGAGATCTCGAGATCCGCGTACAACGTCTGTCCCAGGGTTCGCGGAATGGGGGTGGCGCTCATGAGAAGAGCATGGGGCCGGGGCTTTCGGTTCACCAGGTGCGCGCGCTGGCGAACGCCGAACTTGTGCTGCTC
>CAZPNG010000194.1:0-14125 GCA_964587845.1 uncultured bacterium
AAAGGATGACGGTGCGCTCGCCGCGAAGGTTCTTGATGAGCGCGCGGATCTCGATGATCTGCTTGGGATCGAGGCCCGTAGTGGGCTCGTCGAGGATCAAAATCTCCGGGCTCCCCACGAGCGCCGAAGCCAGCGCCACGCGCTGCCGGTAGCCCTTGGAGAGCTTTCCCGCAAGCCGGCGGCGGACCTCCTGGATGCCGCAGTCCGCCACCACATGGTCCACCTGCTCTGTCACGGCCCTGCCCGAGAGGCCCTTGGCGCGTGCCACGAAACGCAAGAACTCCTCGGCGGTCATGTCGTCATACAAAGCCGCGTTTTCGGGAACATAGCCGATGCGCCGGCGAAGATGGATGGCGCGGTCCGAGAGCACCTCCCCGCCCAGGCGCACCCGGCCCGAAGTGGGCTCCAAGAAACCGGTGAGGGTGCGCATGATCGTGGTCTTGCCAGCCCCGTTGGGCCCCAGGAACCCCACGATCTCGCCTTGCTCGACCGAGAAAGAAACGTCGCGCACGGCTTCGATCCGCCCGTAAGATTTCGTGAGATGTTCGACTTCAATCATGGCCATGTAAAGGACCTAGACGTCTACCACGCATTGGATGCAATACAAGCCGCCGCGACGTTCGAACTTGAGACCCGAATAGGTGGCCGCTTTCACTTCGGTTCGCACCGCGTGGCGTTCCGGATCAAACGCTTCGCCTCCGAGCACGCCCGTGACTCGGCACCGCGCGCCCTCCTCGAGGGACGTGACCCGGCAGCTCTTGAACACCATCTCCCGGGTGGCCGCCAGGGCCACCAAGTCGTTTAAGAATTCTACAAAAAGCAGGTCAAATTTCAAGGCCTCACATGCAAAGGCCACTTTCTCATCCGCGCGCACGGTGCGCACGTCCACCAGGATATCAAACAGCGCCCGCGCCGCTTCGCACAACACCTTGCGTTTGGTGGGCGCGCAGGCGCGAATGCCGATGTCCGAGGCATGCTCGAGGAAGCGGTAGCTCACTCCCAGAGGATTTCCGCGAAGCGGCGCTTGCCGCACTGCACCAGCAACGCCTCCCCCACCCGCACTTCTCGCCTCAGGTCTGAAACCACCTCCCGGTTCACGCGCACGCCGCCCTGCTCGATCAGCCGGCGCGCCTCGCTCTTGCTCTTGACCAGGTCCGCCTGAGCCAGCACGTCCACCAACAGCACACTCACCTGTCCCAAACGTTTCAGTCGCACGCACGGGACCTCCTGCGGGGTCTCATGATCTTTGAATACGCGGTCGAAAGCCGCGCGGGCTGCTTCGGCCTTCTGCTCGCCGTAGTAAAGGCGCACGATCCACTTGGAGAGATCCGCTTTGGCATCCCGCGGATGAAGGGTTCCGTTTTGAAGTCCTTCTTCCACTTGGCGTATTTGTTCAATCGTTCCGTCAGTCACGGCTCGGTAATAAGGCACGATGAGTTGGTCAGGAATTGACATGACCTTGCCGAACATGTCAACGGAATCACCCTGAATAGGAATGTCATTCCCGTAGCTTTTGCTCATCTTCATCTTTCCGTCGGTCCCCTCGAGGATCGGCAGGGTGATGACCACCTGCGGCTCCTGGTTCCAGGCGCGCTGAAGGTCCCGGCCCACCAGGAGATTGAATCTCTGATCGGAGCCCCCCAGCTCGACGTCCGCGCGCACGGCGACCGAGTCGTAGCCCTGGAAGAGCGGGTAAAGAAACTCCAGCACCGTGATGGGCACCCCGCTCTTGTATCGCTTCGAGAAATCATCGCGCTCCAGGAGCCGGGCCACGGTATGCCGGCCGGCCAGGTCCGAGAGCTCACTTGCGGTGAGCCGGTCCAGCCACTCGCTGTTCGCCCGCACCTCGGTGCGCGCGGGATCGAGAATGCGGAACACCTGCTCGCGGTAGGTCTTGGCGTGCGCGGCCACCTCTTCGGGGGTCAGCCGCTTGCGGGTTTGGGATTGATGAGAGGGATCGCCGATCCGGGCCGTGAAATCGCCGATGATGAAGACGACCGTGTGCCCGAGGTCCTGGAGACTGCGCAGCTTGCGCAGCGGCACCGTGTGCCCGAGGTGGAGGTCTTGCGTGGAAGGGTCCGCGCCGTACTTGATGCGCAGGGGGCGCTGGGCCTTGCGGGCGCGCTCCAGCTTTGCTACCAGCTCTTCGCGCGTGACGAGGTCCACGGCGCCGCGCTCAAAACACGCCAGCTCTTGGTCAAGATCCGTCATGGAAGAGCACGTGAGAGTTGCGGCGCTCCGGCGCCGTGCAGGTTAAGAAGCCGGCTCGCCCGAGCTGACCCCTTTGAAGCTCAAGCCGATCTTGCGCGCGTCGGACTCGATGCGGATGATGCGCACCCGCAGCGCGCTCGACTCCGGATACTGCGCGGCCAGCCGCTTGGGGTCGGCGCCCGGAATCTCCGTGATGTGCGCCAGGCCCTCGAGACCGTTCGGCAGCTCCAGAAACAACCCGAAGCCCGTGGCCTTGCGAACCTTGGCGTCCACCTCCTGGCCGATCTCGTAGGCGCCCACCAGCCGGGGCCAGGGGTCTTCCTCCAACTGCTTGAGCCCGAGGGAAATCTTCTGCTGGGTCGAGTCGATGTTGAGGACCCGCACCTGCAGGTCCTGCGCTTTCTTGAGGAGCTCAGAGGGGTGGTTCACCTTGCGCACCCACGACATGTCGGAGATGTGGATGAGCCCGCCCAACCCGCACTCCAGGTCCACAAACGCGCCGTAATCGGTGAGGTTGCGCACCAGGCCCTTGGCCACGTCGCCCTCGCGGATGAAGTCCCCGATGTGATCCCAGGGATTCGACTGGGTCTGCTTCAATCCCAGGGCGATCTTCTGGGCGTCCTTGTCGATGTTGAGCACCACCGCCTCGACCTCCTGGCCGACCGCCAAAAGCTCGCCCGGATGATTGACGCGGCGGGTCCAGGACATCTCGCTCACGTGGATGAGCCCCTCGATGCCGCGTTCCAGCTCCACAAAAGCGCCGTAGGGAAGCAGATTGACGACCTTCCCCTTGACTCGGCTGTTGATCGGATACTTTTCATCGGACCGCTGCCAGGGGTTTTCCAGAAGCTGCTTCAGGCCTAGGGAGATGCGCTGCGTTTCCCGGTCAAAGCCGATGACGAGCACCTCGCGCTCCTCTCCCACCGAAACCACCTCGGAGGGGTGCCCCAACCGGCCCCAGCTCATGTCGGTGATGTGCAACAAGCCGTCGATGCCCCCCAGGTCGATGAAGGCGCCGAAGTCTGTGATGTTTTTCACGCGGCCCTTGATGCGCTGGCCTTCCTGGAGATTCTTGAGCATCTCGGCCTTCTGCGTCGCACGCTCGCTTTCCAGGAAGTCCTTGCGCGACAGGACGATGTTCTTGCGCCGCGCGTTCATTTTTACGATTTTGAATTTCGAAACCTGGCCCAGGAACTGGTCCAGATTCTTGGTGGGCTTGAGCGAAACCAGGGAAGCAGGCAGGAAGGCTTCCATGCCAATGTCCACCATGAAGCCGCCGCGCACCTTCTTAAAAATTCGCCCTTCGACGGTGCCGCCCTCGCGCGCTTCCTCCAGGACCGTGTTCCAGCATTTGAGGCGGTCGGCTTTCCTCTTGGAAAGCACCACGCGCCCTTCGTCGTCCTCTTGGGACTCGAGGAAAACGTCCACGTCCTGGCCGACCTGCGGCGCGTCCTCGCCGGAAAACTCCTCCATGGGCAGCGTGCCTTCGGACTTAAAACCGATGTCGATCACGACCTCGCGGCCGCGGACGGAGATCACCTTGCCCTTCACGATTTCCCCGACCTGGATGTTGCGCAGGCTCAGCTCGTAGAGCGCCTCCAGTTCACTGCTAACCTTCTGTACAGATTCCTCGTCCAGCATCATCTGTTGTGTTGGATTCCTTTTCTCTCTATTCATTGATTGGCAAGGAGTTAGGCAAGCCCCGCCCTGCGAACAGAGGCGCGTATTATACTACAACTCGGCAGGGAATGGAAAAGAAGCATTCCGTGCTTGGAAAGACGCAAGTTATTTAGGAGAAATGGGTTGCGAAACATTTAGCGTCCGGATGGCTGCCATCACCTTCTGCGCCACGGCGTCGGGGTCCAAGGCCTCAAGCTCCTCGGGCCCCTCGGCGAGGCGCACCCATGACCCGATGCGAACGCGGATTTTCATCGGCCTCACCCACCGGGCGCCCTTCGGCCAGGCCGCGCCCGACCCCTGGATCAGTACAGGGATGATGGGCACCCCGGTGCGCAAAGCGAGAAACCCCACCCCCGCCTTCGGCTTTTGCTGCGCGTCCGCACCCGAGCGCGTTCCCTCGGGAAACAACACAAGTCCCGCGCCCTTGGCGAGCGCCCGGCATGCTCCATCCAACCCCTGACGGTCGGAGGCGTCGCGGCGCAGCGGGATGGCATTGAGAGATCGGATCAACCCTCCGAAAACCGCTTGCTTAAAAAGCGTGTCGCGCGCCAAGAAAGTGAGCTCGCGCTTGGAGGCCACCGCCAGCAGGCACGGGTCCAGGTAGCTTTCATGGTTGGAGGCCAGAATGAAGCCCCCCCGCTCGGGAATGTCATCCATGCCCTCAACCGTGACACGGAAGGTGAGCTTGCCCACAAGCCACAACAGATTTCTCACGATGGCGTACCACGCATGGCGCTGGGGAGCAAGCGCTCTTAAAGCGGCAAGCAGGCGGGCCACGCTCTCGGCGGGCGCGAGATCGGTCGTGTCGATGACCCGCGCGCCGGCTACCTGCCGCAACGGCGAGAGCGGGCGCGTGGAATCGCTTTGGTCGCGCTCGGTCAGCTCCCGGCGCACGTCCTCTACGGTCAGGTGAGGACGGCGCACCGCGAGCTCCTCAAACCGGCGCCGAACGCGCTCTTCAAGGTCGGCGGTGAGGAAGATTTTCACTTCGGCCCGGGGGAAAATCACCGAGGTCGCATCGCGGCCCTCCGCCACCACGTCGCGGCCCTCGGCCCAACGGCGAAAAAAACACGTGAGATGCTCGCGCACGGACCGCAGGCGCGAGAGCTCGCTCGCCGCCCGGGCCGTTTCCAGCGCATCCAGCCGCTCGCGCGCCATCTCTCTGCCGTTCACCATCGCCCGATGCGGACGGGGCGGATCGGCTTGATAGTCGATCCTCATGGCGCGCAGCCAGGGCACGAGCGCTTGGGAGGAACCTTGCCCGGGCCACACCCCGTCCGCCAAGGCCTGGGCCGCGAGGGCCCGGTACAGGAGTCCCGTGCCCAACCAGGAGAAATGAACGCGCCGGGCCAGCTCCCAGGAGAGGGTGCTTTTCCCACATCCGGCTGGGCCGTCAATGGCAATGATCACCCAGACAACCTTCTTGGCAGGGAAAGGGGCAGCTTGCGGCGCTCGCGCGCCGAGCGCTCGAGGAAAGCGGCGAGCCGGGTCCAATCGCGAGCGTCGATCAGCCGGCGCGCGCGACTGAGCTCTTGCTGAAAAGCTGCGAGGGCCTTGCGAACGGCCGCGCGGTTTGTACTGAAAATGTCCCGCCAGACGGGGGCGCTTGACGCCGCCACGCGCGTCGAGTCCAGAAACCCTGGCCCTACGAAGCGCCTGGGATGCAGGCGGGCGCCCCGCGGGAACCGCGCCAGAACCGTGCGCGTGAGCGCGCAGGCCACCAGATGAGGAAGATGGCTGACCCATCCGCACAACTCGTCGTGCGCGCGCGCGTTCACGCGCACGGGCCTCGCACCGAGTGAGCGCCAGAATTTTTCGAGGCAACGGAGGGATGAGCCGGAGCCGGAGGATGAGCGCACGAGAAAGACAGGCGCCTCGTCATACAGCCCCTCGCGCGCCGCCTCAAACCCGCTCTCGTGAGAGCCTGCCAGTGGATGACACCCGACGAAAGAGATCGCACTGAAGCGGCGCCGATCGGCCCAGGTCGTGAGATCTTCCTTGGTGCTGCCGAGGTCGAAAACGAGCGTTCCCCGCCCGGCGACTCGATCCAGGCGGGCCAGCAGTCCCTTGAGCGTCGAGACGGGGGTGGCGAGGCACACCGCGCGCGCTCCCCGCACCGCGCGCTCAAGCGACGTCGAGCCCTCGTGAATCATGCGGCGGCGCCGAGCGGTGACGAGCTTGCTCCGGTCGCGGCTGACCCCCACCACCCGCACGCGAGGCAAGCGGCGCCTCACGGCCAGGGCCAGCGAGCCGCCCATGAGCCCCAAGCCCACAATCACCAGGGTGTCTTTTTTCATGTCCCCGTCAGATCTCTCGCCCCACGGCCTTCGCGATTGGCCGAAGATCTTCCATGAGGCGCTTGAATTTCTCGGGCAGAAGCGATTGCGAGCCGTCTGACTTGGCCTCTTCAGGATTCGGGTGGACCTCCACCATCAGGCCGTCGGCCCCCGCGGCGATCCCGGCCTTGGCCAGCGGCGCCACCAGCTCCCAATCCCCCGTGCCGTGGGAAGGGTCGATCATGACTGGCAGGTGCGTCTCGCGCTTCACCACGGGAATGGCGTTGATGTCCATGGTGTTGCGGGTGGCGGTCTCAAAGGTGCGGATGCCGCGCTCACAGAGGATGACTTTGAAGTTGCTTTTCGAGAGGATGTATTCCGCCGAAAGGAGCCACTCGCTCACCGTGGCGGAAAGACCGCGCTTGAGCATGACCGGTTTCTTGGCGTCTCCCACCTCTTTCAACAGGTCGAAGTTCTGCATGTTGCGGGCCCCAATCTGCATCATGTCCGCGTACTCGGCCACGAGCTCCACGCTGCGCGGGTCCATCACCTCGGTCACAACCAGAAGACCGGTTTCATCCGCCACCTCCCGCAGGTACTTCAAGCCCTCCTCGCCCAAGCCCTGAAAGCTGTACGGCGAGCTGCGGGGCTTGAACGCGCCCCCGCGCAGGAACGTGGCGCCGGACTTCTTCACCTCGCGCGCCACCTGCAGAAGCATGTCCCGGGACTCGACCGCGCAGGGGCCCGCCATCACCACCACGCGCTTGCCGCCCACCTTGACCCCGTGGGCCATTTCGAACACCATGTCCTCGCCGTGAAACTCCCGGCTCACGAGCTTGTAGGGCTTGAGAATGGGCATCACCTTCTCGACGCCCGGGTACACCTCCAGGGGCTGCACGCGAAGCGTGTCCTCCTGGCCGATGACGCCGATCACGGTGCGCTCAACGCCGCGCGACACCTGCGGAGTCAAGCCCAGCTCTTTCACCTTCTCCAGGATGTGATCAATCTGAGCCGGCGTGGCCGTGGATCTCATCACGATGATCATGAAAAACTCCTCTCTTGGCGCAATTCCTTCAGCACTTTTTTGAGGGCGCCGGCAAGGCCACGGCAGTCGCGCTCAAGGCCGACCGACACCCGAATCGAGGTCCTCAACCCATACGCATCCATGGGGCGCACAATGTAGCCGCGGCGAAGCAGCCGGTTAAACACCTCGCGCGCTTCAAAGCCTACGTCCACGAGAACAAAGTTCGCTTGACTCGGCGTGACGGCGAGCCCTAGCCCCTCGAAAGCGCGCGCCATGAACCGGCGCATCTTTACCGCAAGCGACCGGGTCCTGGCCAGGAAGCCTGAGTCCGAGAGGGCCGCTTCCGCCGCAATCTGCGCCGCCGCATTGACGTTGAACGGCTGGCGGATCTTGTGAAGGTAATCCGCCAGAGCGCGGCTGGAGAGGCTGTAGCCGATGCGCAGGCCGGCCAGCCCGTAGGACTTGGAGAACGTGCGCAGAATCACCACGTTCTCGCGCCCCGCCTTGACGTGCAGCAGCGTCTTGGGAAAATCCTCGGCCTCCACGAAATCCACGTACGCCTCGTCAAAACAAACAAGCACCTGCTTGGGCACCGCGTCGAGAAACTCCGAAACCTCTTTCTCGGTCACGTAGGTGCCCGTGGGATTGTTGGGGTTGGCCACGAACACCAGGCGCGTGCGCTTGTCGATGGCCTTCGCCAGGGCGCGGAGGTCGTAGCGAAAATCGCGCATGGGCACGGCCCGGTAGGTTCCCCCCGCCGCCTGGGTCGCGAGCGGGTAGACGAGGAACGAGGTCGCCGAGCTGGCCACATTCTCGCCCTCGCGCACGAACCCGCGCACCAAAAGTTCGATCACCTCATTCGACCCGTTCGCCAGGACGATTTGCTCGGGTTCCACCCCGTGAAGGCGGGCGATGGCCTGGCGCAGCCGCCACCCCGTGCCGTCGGGATAGAGGGAAAGCTCTCCCAGGCGCTTCTTGAGTTCCGCCAACGCGCGCTTCGAGGGCCCGAAGGGATTCTCGTTGGAAGCCAGCTTGACGATGTGCTTCAGCCCAAGTTCCCGGCGCGTTTCCTCGATGGGCTTGCCGGGCTCGTAGGGCCGGATGGATTCGATGTAAGACTTAAACGCGAGCGGCATGCTTAGGTGCTCTTAGGACTGATGAACGGGATACGAACCGAGGACCTTCAGAAAGCGCACCTTGCGCTCGATCGAGGCGAGCGTCCTCTGCACCTTCGGGTCGTCCACGTGGCCTTCCAGGTCCACGAAAAAGTAATAGTCCCACGCCTTCTTTCGGGAAGGTCTTGACTCGATCATCGTCATGTTGATGCGGGCGCGCCGGACGGGGCCGAGAATGTCATAGAGCGCGCCCACGCGGTCCTTGATCGAGATCATGACGCTGGTCTTGTCATGGCCCGTGCGCTTGGAGAATTGCCGGCCGATGACGAGAAACCGCGTTTGATTATTGGCTGCATCTTCAATGCCGTCCGCCAGCACATTCAGGCCGTACACCTTCGCCGCAAGCCCCGACGCGATGGCAGCGGCGCCGTCCTCACGGGTGGCTTGCTGGGCGGCGGCCGTGGTGCTGGCCGTGTCGATGAGCTCCGCGCGCGGCAGGCGGCTCTCGAGCCACTGCCGGCACTGCCCGAACGCCTGCGGGTTGGAGTACACGCGCCGGATGTCCTTCAGGGACTTCGCGGTCGACAGGAGATGGTGCGAGACTTCGAAGACGATCTCGGAGCAAATCTTCAGCTCCGAGTCCACGAAGCGGTCGAGGGTGTGGTTCACGGCGCCCTCCGAGGAGTTCTCAATGGGCACCACGCCGTGGTCGGCGCGCTTTTTCTCGACCTCCGAAAAAATTTCAGTAATTCCGACGCACGCGTGATAGCGCACGTTGGACCCGAACTTGGAGATAGCGGCCAGGTGCGTGAACGTGGCTTCCGGCCCGAGATACGCAATCGCCAGGGGCTTTTCCAGGGACAGGGTCGCCGACATGATCTCGCGATAAATCGTCTTGAGCGATTCGACGGGCATGACCGTTTCCTTGAGTCCGCTCAACTTGCGGTAGATCTCGCTCTCGCGATCGGGGGCGTAAATCTCCTCTCCCCGCGCGCGCTTCATCTTGCCGATGGCCAGCGCCAGGCGCGTGCGCTCGTCGAGAAGTTTCATGATCTCCCCATCCAGGGAGTCAATCTTGTGGCGCAGGCTCTCCAGATCCTTGGGAGTCATGGTTTATTCCTTGAGGGGTGTCGAGGGACCTCGCTTCGCTCGGCCACTCGCCCGGGGCCTGAACCCCGGGCGAGTACTGCGGCTGAGGCCCCCGGGCAAGCCCGGGGCCCGAGCCGCTGTCGGACACCGGCTGCGAGACAAGCACTTCCTTGCGGAGGAGGGAACTTGCCTCGAAGGATTTCTGCACGAGATCTTTGATCTCGCTAATCTTGGGAAGATCCGCAAGGGATTTGAGCCCAAAATGCTCCAAAAAAGCGTCCGTGGTCGCGTACAGGAGCGGCCGGCCCGCCACTTCCTTGCGGCCACTGACGCGCGTGAGCCCTCGCTCCACGAGCGTCGAGAGGACGCCTGAAACGTTCACGCCGCGCAAATCCTCCACCTCGGCCCGCGTGCAGGGCTGCTTGTAAGCGATGATGCTGAGCGTCTCGAGCGCCGACTGAGTGGCTTGCTTGACCCGCTTCTCGCGCTCGAGCTTCGCGATCCAGGGCGCAAAGGCCGGCTCTGTCGAAATCTCGTAGCCGAGCGCTACCTCGCGCAGCCGGAAAGCGCGGCTCGTGGCCACGTACTCCGCCGCCAGCTCCTTGGCCCAGCGCTCGATCGTCGAAGCTTTCTCGCCCGCCAAAATTCTCAACAACGCCTGTCGAGACAGGGGCTTGGAACTGGAAAAGAGCAACGACTCCAAAACCTGCTTGCCTTCTTCGTCGGCGAGCGGGCCCATGGCGGAGAGGGCCTGCATCTCGTCGCGGACACGGGCCTCCTCACCCTCGAACGGCAGGGTGCGCTCGAGTTCCTCCTCCAGTTGCTCGCGCAGCGCTTTCAAGTGAGCGGAGCGCTCGCGCTCCTTGGCCTGCCGCTCCAGCGGCAGCTCGATCTTGGGGAGGCGCGGCGCCTCCGACCCCTCAGGCATGGGACGCCTCCGAGGGGCGGAACGGTTCGACCCAGATCTCTCCGAACGGCCGATCTTGCTCGACGCGCACGGCGCAGGTTCTCATGAGTTCCAGCATGGCCAGAAAGGTGACCGCCAGCTCGTTTCGGGTGAACGGCGGCTTGAGCAGGGTGCGAAACTCAAAGCGCCCCTCGCGCGCCAGGCGGCCCTTGATGTCCTCGATCTTTTCCTCGATCGTAAGGCCCTGTTCAAGCACTTCATGGAATGTGTCTTTGGAAAGTCCTTTGAGAATTTCATGAAACGCGGTTAAAAGCCCCGACAAGTCCCTGGGAAACGCCTCGATCTCGACCGGCTCCGCCGGCTTCAGGTTCTCCAGGCACAGGCGCTGAAGGTCGCGTGAGAAAATCTTCGCGCGCTCGTCCTCCAAAAGACCCAACTGAGCGGCCACTTGCTTGAAGGCCTGATACTCCAGGAGCTTGGCCACGAGCTCCGAGCGCGGATCCAGCCCTTCCTCATCCTGGTCCAGACCTTCGAGCGGCAGGAGCATCTTGGACTTGAGAAGCACCAGGGTCGCCGCCATCGCCAGAAACTCGCCCGCGATGTCGAGGTCCAGCTGGCGCACTTCGCCCAGATAGTCCAGGTACTGCTCCGTGATCTCCGCCACCGGGATGTCGGTGATGTCGATGCGGTTCTCGTGAATCAAGTCGAGCAGGAGATCCAGTGGGCCCTCGTAGCTCTTGAGCTTTACCGAAATCGGCGCAGGCATCAGAGTCCCATGGCCTCCCGCGCTTCCAGAAACGTGGCCTGAGCGATCCGAGACGCCCGCTCGGTGCCCGCCTTCAAGACATCCCACACATAGGAACGCTTCTTCTCCAATTCCTTGCGCTTTGCGTAAATCGGCGCGAGCGCCTCGCAAAGCTTGCGGGCCAGGTCCTGCTTGTCTTCGACGCACCCCAGGACCGCCGTGCGGCAGTCGCGCTCGATGGTGGGGACCTCCCCGGCATTGAAAATCTTGTGATAAAAAAACACGGGGCAGACCTCCGGGTGACCAGGATCCTGGCGCCGCACGCGGGCCGGATCCGTCACCATCGTCAGCACCTTGCGCTTAACTTCCTCGGGCGGATCGGAAAGATAAATGCAGTTGCCGTAGCTTTTCGACATCTTGCGCCCGTCCAGGCCCGGCAGCTTTGGCACCTGGGTGAGCACGGCCTGCGGCTCCGGAAAACGGGTCCCGTACTGCCGGTTGAACCGGCGTGCGATCTCGCGGGCAATCTCCAGATGCGGCAGCTGATCCTCGCCCACCGGCACCGTGTCCGCCTTGTAGAGGAGGATGTCCGCCGTCTGCAGCACCGGGTAGCCGAGGAACCCGTGCGTTTGAATGTCCTTGTCCTTGAGCTCGATGAGGAGCTCCTTGTAACTGGGATTGCGCTCCAGCCAAGGGACCGGCGTGATCATGGACAGGAGCAGCGCCAGTTGCGCGTGCTCGGGCACCCAGCTCTGGACGAAGATCGTACACCGATCCGGATCGAGCCCGCTCGCCAGAAAATCGATGATCACCTCCATCACGGTCTCACGAACCGGAGTTTTGGAGTCGTAGTCCGTGGTGAGAGCGTGCAAATCGGCGATCATGTAAAATGCGTCTTCCTCCTCGAAGCGCTTCCAGTTTTCCAGGGCGCCCAGCAGGTTGCCCAGGTGGAGCCTCGAGGTGGGACGAATGCCGCTCAACACGCGCTTTCTGGCCATAATCTTCCTAAGTTATTTAAAATAGGTATATTAGGGTAATTTCAAATCGGAGTCAATGGGGGAGAAGGCCCCCTGACCTTCCCACCTCGCAGGCATGTGTTATACTTCAAACGGAGGAAACTAAAGAAACTAAAAAAGCTCTCAAATCTAAACTATGGAAGGCCAAAGAGAACATTTAACGACTCATCAAGTCTCCCGGCTGCTGGCGGTTTCCCCCACGACCGTCATCAACTGGGTCCGCACTGGGCAATTGACCTGCTACACCACCCTCGGAGGCCATCGGCGCATCGAGCGCGAGGTCCTCGAATCTTTCTTGAAACAGCATGAGATGCCCGTGCCCGAGGAGCTGCGCCAGCACACGCGCCAACGCATCCTCGCGGTGGACGACGACCCCGACATTCTAGACGTGATGAAAGCCATTCTGGAAAGCCAAGAAGACTTTGAGGTGAAGGTCGTCAAGGACGGATTTGAGGCCGGCGTGCAAGTCGCGTTGTGGCAACCCGACCTGCTGGTCATGGACGTTCTCATGCCGGGACTCAACGGCTATGAGGTGGCCGCACTGCTCAAGAGCTCGCCGCGAACGCAGGCGCTCCCCATTCTGGCGGTGACGGGGCTTCGCCAGGAAGTCGACATCGACAGCGTGCGCCGCTCCGGAGTGACCGACATCCTCCAGAAACCGTTCACGGCCGATGATCTCATTGCAAAGATCCGGGCCATCCTGAGCCCGCAGAAGCACGCCGGAAAGCCGCCCCGGCGCGGCCGCGGCCCTCGACCGGACGACCCTGCCGGTCCCGAACCAGCCCGCAAAATCGCTTAACAAACCTTAGGGACCGTCTCTCCAGGAAGCGGGTCTGTCCATAGACCCGCTTCCTGGAGAGACGGTCCCTACTTCATGGACTCGCCCGCCCGCGCCAAAATCGCCTTCAGGTAATTTCCTTCCGGGTGATACACGCTCACGGGATGATCCAACGGGTGGGCCCGCAGGCCCAGCACATCCAACGAGCGGCCCGCGTCCTTGGCGGCCCCGAAAAGGATCTTCGAGAAGAGATCCGGCGTGATGAAGTGCGAGCAAGAAGCGGTGAAGAGAAGGCCTCCGGGACGCAAGAGCTTGAGCGCCCGAAGCTGGAGGTCCTTGTAGCCGCGCGCCGCGGCGTTCATCTGGGCCTTGGATTTGCAGAACGCCGGAGGATCGAGAACGATGAGGTCGAAGAGCTCCGCGGTTGAGCGCAGGTAGACGAACGCATCGCCCTCGACAAACTCATGCTGCTCGGGGTCCAGGCCGTTCGCCCGAAACTGCTCGTGCGCCAGCAAAAGAGCGCGCTCGGAGGCGTCGACGGAGACCACCCTGCGCGCCCCCGACTTCGCCGCATACACTGAAAACGCCCCACTGTAGGAAAAGCAGTTCAGGACGGTCAGGCCGGCCGAGAAGGAAGCGACCCAGGCCCGGTTCTCGCGCTGGTCGAGGTAAAATCCACTCTTTTGCCCCTCCCGCACATCCACCCAAAACGCGAACCCGTTTTCCCGAATCTCAATCCGCTCAGGCGGCTTCTCGCCCGCTACTGCGGCCGGCTTGGCGCGAAATCCCTCGAGCTCCCCCGCCGCTTCATCCGGCCGCTCGAAAATGCCGCGCGGTTTAAGGAGATCCGCCAGGGCCTCCGTCACCTCCCTGCGCCACCGGGACATCCCAAGCGTGAGAAAGCGCACGACCAGGAAATCCGCATAGCGGTCGACAACAAGCCCGGGCAAGCCGTCGCCCTCGCTATTGACGAGCCGGTAAGCGTTGGTGTCAGGGCTTTTTGCGAGCGCCTCGCGGTGCGCGATGGCCCGGGCCAGGCGCCCGCGGAAAAAATCCTTGTCCACCGTCTCGTCACGGCGGAACGTGAGCAGCCGCACCGTGATCTGGGATCGGGGGTTCACGTACCCGCGGCCCAGGAACTTCCCGTCCGAGGAAACTACGTCCACGAGCCCGCCCGCCTCCCCGTCCTTCGGCAGCTTTTCAATCGCGCCGGAGAAAATCCAGGGATGAAAGGCGAGAACGGGCTTTTCCTTGTCCTTCTTCAAGACGACCCGGGGCAGCATG
>CAZPNG010000195.1:0-2702 GCA_964587845.1 uncultured bacterium
GGGATTCCTGCGGTTCGCGGCGGCGGGATCCCTGGCTGCGGGCCGACTCGACCCGCGGCGCAGGGCGGCTTTAATCGCAAGCGTGAATGCGCGTCTCGCGCAGCACCGTTGGCTCGCTCAAGTGCGTCTGCAAAGCTTGGAGGGGGACCGCGCCACCCTCTCGGTCCAAGGCCAGCGCGTGACGGTCCGGGCGCAAACACCGGACGGTTTTCCACACTTCATTCCTGAGCGTTTCGCGCCCGCTCGCAGCGGGGAGATGCCCAGGTTCTTGCTGCCCGGAACAGTTGGGAGGCAGGTTGATGTGGTGGAACAAGCCTTCAGGGCGCTCGTGCGGCGCCCTCTACACGTGGGGTTCGTGGGTGTGAACGGGAGAAATCCCAAGCCGGACGAAGTTACGGCCAACGCAAAAGTCGAACGGTTGTTTGCGGTTGGCGGCATTGAGATTGTTGGACGGCCGCCGTCACCGCTTGGCCGCTACCTGGTCGGGCTGTTTCAAGATGCCCTGGCTGCGCAAGGGGATGTCACCGTTCCCTCGTCCCTTGCCGAAGGCCAGCCGGTCCAGCGCGTTCCGCTCACGACGATCATCTTCTTCTCAGTGCCGTCTGGCCTTCCGTTTGGGATTTTGGCGGGAGGCACGGTCGAAAGGATCCCCGGCGATGTCCCGGTATGGACAACGCCCCATGGCGTCCTGGCCGTGAATTTGTCTGAATCGGAGGATGCGATTCGTCAGGTGCTCGCGGAAGTCCTGTTGCCCGCCCGCCAAGCGCCCGCGCGGATCTCTCAAAATGAGGAGCGGGGAAGCGAAGGAGACCTTGCCCCATTTTGCGGCATATTATGGAGAATTGAGGATTCGATACGCAAGAATGCCGAGCAGAAGCCATTGCTTTGGGTTTTCCCCATGCCGGCTTGGTTCGCACGTCGAATGGTACGGGCCGGGCTGATGATTTTTGCACGCACAGTCATGGGGCACCGGAATGACCTTGACCTCACAGATCCTCGCAGGCGCGTCCTGGTGGAACATGCCTTGACGAGACTGTTTCGCAACCCCATGGTTCGAGAGGAAGCACTCTTCGTGATCGCCCGCATGTTCGCTCCGCTCACTCACCGAAATTACGGGCATGTCCGAGAGACCCTGCTCGAGCTGTTGGGTCCCTACGCGGGTACGGACGAAAAGGTTGATCAGTTCCGCGACCAGGTTCTTAGCAATCAACTCTACCTCTTGCATCCCCTGGATGGCCGGGAAAGAACTGTTCTGCGGCGGTGGAAGGATGCAGGCGAGCCGCAACTTGCCCCCGACCAGGAGGAGGACCGCCGGATGGCCGCTCGGGCTAACTTCGGAGTTGATGGCTCGACCATCGAAGTAGGCAAGGACTTGAATACGGTGGTCGGCGATTACACGACGTTCCTGCCGTGGATCGCGGGCCGCGCGTTTACGGCGGCCGAGGCTGAAACCTTCGTGCGTGGTTTGGAGCAAGATCTTTCCGGCCGCCGGGCGGGAGGATCCGTCACGCTTCGGGGCGGAGAGATCGTATTTGCCTACTGGGGCACGCCGTTCTGGATTGTGCCGTACGGCGAGGGGGAGGCGCGCGCTTTGGCGGTCGTGCAACTGGAGTCTGGAAGGATTCTGGCCACGATCCCCCTTACCACCGCTGAAGCTTTTTACCGCGTGAGCCCGAGGCTCTCGCTTCTCGGTGTTCACGACCGGGGCACGCTGACGGTCTACGAGCTGATGCAGGATCGCGTGTCGCCTTTGGGTGTGGCGGAGATCATGAAATTCGCGTCTCCCGGCGGGGAAACCGGGATGCCCTTGAAAGGGACCCAGATCCCCGGCGTCGCGGGCTTTCGTTTTGAGAACGGCACCTGGTTGATCATCCAGCGCACAACGGGTGATCCCTCTGTGCGCTTCAACCTCATGGAGCGCTCGGTGCGGCGCGCGCCGGTTGTGGTGCCGGAGCGCACGATCAAGACTGAGCAGGTCATCTTCAAGCTGTTTGGCAAGTATCTTCCTCAAGTGCTGCGGGCTTTGTCAGAGCGCCTTTCTGCGCGCTCCTTCAAGGCGGGCCGGTTCCTAGAGCTTCGCTTCGTGGGCAAGGAGGATCGAAACGCCCTCGTTTTTCGCATTTCATCCGACCTGGCCCGTGTGGGCTGGTGGGTGGGTGAGCTGCCCAGCGGGCCGGAGGTTCAGCTTTTAGACGAAAGCTTCACTTGGGACGGTCAGTTCTCCCCAGAGAGAAAACGCAGAAATCTTCTGACGGAAACCCTCAATCTAGACGGACAAGAGATGACCTTTCCGCAATACGCAGCGAAGCGTCTGCATGAGCGCGGCTTCAAGATCACGCCAAGAGATGTGGATGAAACCGTCTTGTCGCCGGAGATTGCGGCACGGATTGACGCCGGCCTGACGTGGATGACGCCTCTAGGCGGGTTTGCGTTCCAAACGGATCCCGCGAAACTTCAGGTCACTCGATCCGCGTACCTGCCGGCGAAGGGTTTTGCTTTGGAATATATTTTATCCGACCCGCCCGGTAATTTTGATGTTAAGCATTTGAGCTGGGTTGCAGATCTGCCCGATTGGGCGCTTAGCGAATCCGACACCGGCGCAGTGTCATTTCACCTGGATACGCGCGCGGATGAAACTCCCAAGGGTAGCTTAAAGATAACCAACCAGACCACGCGCTTGCTTCTGCGCAGGGCAGACAGTC
>CAZPNG010000196.1:0-4781 GCA_964587845.1 uncultured bacterium
CCCGGGGCCACCACGTACAACGAAGACGGGTTCAAAATCCAGTTCTCAGTCGAGGAACTCGACCGGTTCCTGGCGGGCCTGCCCAAAAACGCCGACGGCACCTGGCGCACCTCCGCCAGCCTGATCATCAAGGGGGTGATCAAGGGGCCGTTTTCCTTTACCAGCCGGCGCAAGGGGGATCCCGAGGACTGGCTGGCCCACATGAAGCGGCGCACCATCCGGGCGCTGCCGGTGTTCGGCGCCTGGCTCAACCATCAGGACATCCGCAAAGGTAACACGCTGGATGCCGTGGTGGAGGAGGGCGGGCGGGTGTTCATCAAGCACTACCTGATCGACTTCGGTTCCACCTTGGGGGCCAACGGGGACCGCGAGAAGTTCTCTCAGCCCGGCCACGTCTACTATGTGGACTGGGGCCAGCTCTTGAAGGAAGCCCTGTCTCTGGGCTCCTATCGCCCGCCGTGGAAGAAGCGCTGGGAGACGCGATCGGAGCGGCCGTATTTCACGTCCGTCGGATACTTCGACAACGTGGCGTTTGATCCGGGGGCTTGGAAGAGCACCCTGCCGCACCACGCTTTTGACGACATGACGCCCGGCGACGCCTACTGGGCGGCGAAGATCGTGAGGAGCTTTACGGACGATCAGATCCGCGCTGCGGTGACCGAGGGCAAGCTTCCGGATCCGGGGGCGGAGGACTACCTGGTCAAGACCATCGCCGAGCGGCGCGACATAATTGTGGAGCACTGGTTCAGCCGTGTCAGCCCGCTGGAAGCGATCGACGTGGAAGGCGGCGCCCTCGCGTTCACCGACCTTCCAGCCGGCGCTGGCGGCTCGTACGCTTACAAAATCGTGCGCCGCGGCGGAGGCCGCAAGCGCGTCTCCGACGGTGAGGTGGCCGAACCGCGCATCCCACTCCCCGGGCTCGAAGAGTGCCCCGAGGGCTGCGCCGTTCACGTATCCCGCGTTTCATCCTCCAAGCCTCAGCCCAAGCCGGTGCGCGTGGAGCTTGACAGCGGGCCCCAGGGCTTTCGTGTCGCCTCGATCCGGCACGGCGCCTGATCCCGTCCGCCCGCACCGCATCTCGGCTTCTTTCGTTCCCGTGAGATCAACCCGACGATGAGCCGTACCTTCTCCGCCTTCCTCTCTCCGCTCCTCACCATCCGCCAGGACGAGTGGCGCCGCGCCGTGCTGATGTTCCTGTACTTCTTCCTCACGATGACCTCCTACTACATCCTCAAGCCCGTGAGAAACGCGTTGTTTCTCGAAAGCCACGGCGCGGAGAACCTCCCCTACATCTGGCTCCTCACGATCGGGGTGCTGTGGGCCGTGGCGTCGGTCTACGTGCGTTTTGCCGCCATCTTAAAGAAGCACGTCCTCATGTCGTGGACGATCGCCTCCTTCGTGGCGCACATCCTCATCTTCTGGTGGCTGGCCGCCTTCTCGTTCCGGTGGACGTCGGTCGTGTTTTACGTCTGGGTGTCCATCTTTTCGAGCTTCACAGTCACGCAATTTTGGCTGTTCGCCAACGATTTGTTCGATCCCCGGGAAGCCAAGCGCCTGTTCGGGTTTGTGGGCTCGGGCGGAATCCTGGGCGGCATGGTGGGAGGATCGATCACCTCCTGGCTCGCGCACACGCTGGGCGCGCGCAACCTCTTGATCGTCGCGGCCTTCATCCTCGCGGCCTGCATCTTCATCATCAATCTCCTGTGGCAGTTCGAGGGCGAAAGGATCGTGCGCTTAAGGCCGAGCGGACCGCCGCCGACCGGCCCACCCATGGGAACCCGCAAGCTCTTCGCGTTGATCGGCAGGACCCGGTATCTCTTGCTTCTGGTGGGAATCGTCATGTTTGCCAAGACGGTCTCCACGCTTGTGGAGTATCAGTTCAACACGCTCGTGGAGGCAAACGTCGCCGGTTTGAACGACCGCACGGGGTTTTTCGGCGCCTTCTACCAGTGGCTGAACGTCGTGGCGCTCGTCGTTCAGTTCTTCCTTACGAGCCGGATTCTTCGGACCTTCGGCGTGGGAGCGGCCCTGTTCCTTCTTCCCGTGGGGCTGGCCGGCGGCTCGCTCGCCATCTTCTTCCTTCCGACGCTTTGGTCCGGCGCGTTCACCATGATGTACGACGGCAGCATGAACTACTCGCTCAATCAATCCACGCGCGAGGTTCTGTACCTTCCCATCGAGCGCGAGTTGCGCTACAAGGTCAAACCGCTCATTGACATGATCTTCTACCGGCTCTCGAAGGCCGTGGGCAGCCTTCTGGTGCTCTTCAGCACGAAGGTGTTGAGTCTTTCGGCTCGCGAGATCGCGCTCTTGCCGCTGGGCATGGTTGCGGCCTGGATGGCGTGCATTGTGGCGACGCGCAGGGAGTATGTGCGCGAATTGAGGCGGTTTCTGGCCCGCGAAACGGAAGGCAAGCCGAGCGGCCAGGAGCGCTCCTCGAGCGAGCTCACGCTGGCCCAGCTGGCTCTCTCGGACCTGGCCCCGAATGCCGCCGAGCGCGCTGCCGCGCTGGGCGTCTTTCAGCTCGCCGGCCGCGAGGAGTTTTGTGCGCTCTTAAAAGCCATCGGGCCCTTCGACCACGCGAATGCCGCCGAGCGACTGCAGGAGACGCTTGAAGAGGCCCTCTCCCAGCGCGGCGGCGCGAGCGAACGCTCCGATCTAGAACAGGTGCTCGACGAGGCGAGCCCGGAGGATCTGTCCGGATTTGTCGTTGTCCTCGGGGCTTTGTCGTCCCGCCATCAAGAGGGCGGGCAAGCCCGCCAAGCCCGGTCTCTGGCGAGTGCCCTCGAGCGCGCCCGGGCCTCCGGCCCGAGGGTGAGGGTTTTTGCGGGGGCGTATCTTGCGTGGCGCGGCCTGGTGACTGAAGAGGCCGTGCGGCTGCTGGCAGAGGCCCTTGCCGCGCCCGCCGACTCCAAGCCCCGCTCCAGTATTTTCGCTCACCTGGCGGATCTTCGGCAGCGCTTTCAGGAGGCCACCCAGCTGGTGGACTGGGTGGGGCATTACCTGGAGGATGACACGCCTGCCGAAGAGCGGATCACGGCGCCGGACTCCGGCGAGCGCCTGCGGGCGGTCAAGCTGCTGGCACTTTGCGCGCACAACCGGGAGCTTCCGCACGCCAAGCGCCGCAGGCTCCCCGAGCTCTTGGCCCGCTTCCCCTCCCAGGAGGCGGTGGACGCGCTGACGGCGCTCCTCGCCGAAACGACGGACCCGGCGTTCCGGCTCGCGGCCGTCAAAGCGCTGGGCAAACTGCGTGCCCAGGCACCGCAGCTCTCGTTTTGGGCCGAGCCGTTGAACTCGGCGCTCCAAGCGGATCTTGCGACCTACGATCTCACCGTTCGCTTGGGGTGCGTTTACAGGGAACTCGCGGGCGAGCCGCAAGGCGCCGCCGGCGATTTGGGCGCGTTCCTGATTGTGCTTCGTGAGCACATCCGTGAAACGCAGGAGCGGATCTTTCGGTTGGTGGGGCTCCTGGGAGATTCCGAGAGCGCGGAGCTGGTCTACCGCGGGCTTCAGAGCCAGAATCCCTACTTAAGGGCCAATGCGCTGGAGTTTTTGGACAACGTGGCGAGCCCCGAGATGCGCAAGCGGCTCGTCACGGTTCTCGACAGCGACCTGGACAGCCGGGAGGGGCAGGGCTTTCTCGCGGGCCGCAGCGGCATGGATGCCGGAGAGCGGTTGGTGTTTCTCGAGCGCCTCACCCTGGATCGGGATCCCTGGTTTGCCTTGGCGGGCCTCCATCTGGCCCGCCGGTTTCGGCTGCGCGCCTTGGGCGCGGCGGCGCGCGTTGCGGCCCAGGAGGCGTTGGGGCTCGCTCGCGGCTACGCGGTTTTTGCTGCCGAAGCCCTGGAGTCTGGCTAGACTCCACAATTACATAAGCCCTTAAATCCTAACACTTTAGTGTCATTCCAAATGGGCCGGCGGCCTTGACAGCTCCGCGGGGCTCGTATAGCATAATAGATTGCGTGTGAACGGAGCCAGGTCAATAAATAAGACCTGGCACCGATTGACACGGGGCCGATTTGGGCAGGGCCCCGAAGGGAAGTGGAGTGGATATGATGAAACGACCCATTTACATGGATCATCATGCTACGACGCCGATCGACCCCCGGGTGCTGGCCGCCATGCTGCCGGTCCTAGCCCAAGACTTCGGCAACGCAGCGAGCCGCCATTCCTTAGGGAGACGCGCCGAGGAGCTGGTTGAGCAGGCGCGCTTGGGGGTTGCTTCCCTGATCGGCGCTAAAAGTGAGGAAATCATCTTCACAAGCGGCGCCACGGAGTCGAACAACCTGGCCGTCAAGGGCGCCGCCGAGATGTATCGCGATCGCGGCACCCACATCGTGGCGAGCTCGATCGAGCACAAGTCCGTGCTCGAGCCGCTGCGCGCGCTCGAGCGGCGCGGTTTTAGCATCACCACTCTTGCTGTCGACCGCGAAGGCCGGGTCTCGGTCGAAGACGTGCGGCGCGCCCTACGGCCCGAGACGATCCTCATTTCCGTCATGTACGCGAACAATGAAGTCGGCGTGCTTCAGCCCGTCTGGGAAATCGGCCGCCTCGCCAAGGAGCGCGGCATCTTGTTCCATTGCGATGCGACGCAAGCCGTGGGCAAGATTCCCGTGAATGTTCAGGAGCTGGGGGTTGACCTGTTGTCCTGCTCTGCGCACAAGATGTACGGCCCCAAGGGCGTGGGCGCGTTGTACGTGCGAGGCCGCGGGCCGCACGTGCGCTTGGTGCCGCTCGTGGACGGAGGCGGGCATGAGCGCGGCTTGCGCTCCGGCACCCTC
>CAZPNG010000197.1:0-3030 GCA_964587845.1 uncultured bacterium
ATTTTTGAAAACCTTCGCGCAAGCGGTCTCGCCGGGCTTTGATCCGGACCGCGACCTGGAACGCGTCGGCTGCGCCAATCAAACCACGATGTTAAGTTCCGAGTCGCTTCAGATCGCGCAGATGCTGCGCGACGCCATGGCGCGCCGCTACACTGATGCGCGCGCGAACGAGCATTTCTGCTCCTTTGACACGATCTGCAGCGCCACCCAGGAGCGCCAGGACGCCATGCTGGCATTGGCCCGCGAGCCGATCGATGTTTTCATCGTGATCGGCGGTTTTAATTCGAGCAACACGGTGCATCTCTGCGAGATCGGCTCCAAGGTCGCGCCCACCTACCACGTTCAGAGTGCCGAGGACATCCTGTCGGGCGAGGCCATCCGCCACAAGCCGCTCGGGCAAGCGCCCATCGAGTCGCGCGGGTGGCTGCCCGAGGGCCCGCGCGTGTTGGGCATCACGGCCGGAGCCTCCACGCCCGACCGCGTGGTCGAGGAAGTTGTTCGGCGCATCTTGGAAGTGGCGGGCGAGACGGTTGGGATGGATGCCCCATGATGCGGTATCTTTTCTTCCCGGCGCTGCTTCTGGCGGTGGTTTACCTGGTTGCGGCTCTTCGCCGCGGCCATGCGGGCGGGCCCGTCGCGCCGCGCGCCAAGCCCAAGCTCCACCCGAGCGTGACGAGGGGCGAGCGCTGGGCGCAGGTCTTCGAGACCGCGCGCGCTGAAGAGGCGCAGGCGCTTCAAGCGCACCTCGAGGAAAACGACGTCGCGGTGCTCGTCTTCGAGCAGGGCAAGAAAGACATTCATGGCAACGTCCTGTCGGGCATCGGCTTGGTGGTGCCGAGATCCAAGCTGGCCCGCGCGCAAGCCATCGTCGTCCGGTTCCTTGAACTGCAGAAGTGACACGAGGCCCAAAACGTGTCATCCTGAGGGCAAACTCCTCCCGCCCGAAGGATCTCACAGAGATCCTTCGCGAGAGAAGTGGGTCGCTCAGGATGACAAGTTGGTGTCACCCTGAGCGAAGCGAACGGTCTCTGCTCAGGATGACAATCGACCCCTAGGTTCCCATGCCTCCGACGCGCACCCTCCTGGTTTCGCGAGCGGGGTGCGGCAAGACGCGTCATCTCCTCGAGCGTTTTAAAACCGCCCTCCTGAAATCCAAGGGCACGCCCCAGCCCGCGCTGGCGTTCCTGCTTCCCACCGAAGAGCACGCCGCCCGCATCCACGATCTCGCGCTTCGCGATCTCCATGTCCACGCGGTGCCTTCGCGCTGCGTCACGACCCTGGAGCGCTTCGTGGAGACTTGGCTCGGCTCGGGTGCTCGAACCGTGGTTTCCCAGGCGGGCAAGTTTGCCATACTCGGCGGCATCCTGCAGGGCCCGGAGTTCTCTTATTTTGCCGAGGTGCGCGACCTCCCGGGGTTCGTACGCCTGGCCGCGGATTTTCTCTCGGAGCTCAAGCGTTCCTTCATCGGCCCGCGCGTGTTTCGCGAGAAGCTGGATGTTCTCGCCCGCGCGTTTCCCGCCTTCAAGCCCAAGTACGAAGCGCTAGCCGATCTTTACGACGCTTACCAGGAGGCCCTGGCCTCCCGGGGCCGGGAGGACCTGGATGACGCGCTGTTCTTCCTCGCGCGCGACGTCGGCGGAGGCCGGCGCAAGCCGCCGCGCCTCGCGGCCGTGTGGGTGGACGGCTTCCATGACTTCACCCCGATTCAACTTGTCTGCCTGGACATCCTGGCCACGGCCTCGGACGAGATCACCGTGACGCTCACCTTTGACGCGGAGCGCGAGCCGCTCTTTGGAGCTGTGCGGGAGACGCGGGATGCGCTGATTCGCCTCGGCTTTAGCGAGCGTGTCCTGGACCGAGACAACGCCCGAGCCAAGCGGCCCGAGCTCGCGCACCTGGAGCGCAACCTGTTCGTCGAGGGCGCACTGCCCTTCGAGGAGCCGGTGGAGAGCATCCGCATCCTGGACTCGGTCGGCTCGGAGGGGGAGGTCGAAGCGATTGCGCGCGAGATCTCCCGATTGCAGCGCAGCGAGGCCTACCATTACAGCGACTTCTGCGTCATCCTGCGCACGATCGGCGCCTATGAGCCGCTCGTGCGCAGCGTCTTCGCCGCCTACTCGATCCCCGTCGAGATCCACGAGCGGCGCAAGCTGCGCGCCAATCCGCTGGTGCGCACGGTCATCGGCGCGCTCGACGTGTGGACGGGGGATTGGCAGCGGGCTGATGTGCTGCGCTATCTCAAATCCAGTTACGCCGGGCATGACCCGGTGCTGGCGGCCAAAATCGAGATTGCGGCTGCAGGCCGCGGCTTGCGCAAGGGCCGGGAGTCCTGGCTCAAGGCCTGGGAGGATTTCGAGGAGGAATCGGATCGCCTGGCGCTCGTGGGCGACCTCGCGCGCACGGAAGACGAACTGCGGGCGGCCAAGACGGACCGCGCCTTTGCGCTCGTCTTGAAGCGCTTTTTGGCCGCGCGCCGATTCCCCGAGCAGCTTGCGCGCGAGAGGGATCAACAGTCCGCAGAGGACGGCCGGGCGCTGGCGCACCTGGAGCGCCTGATCGAGTCGAGCGCCTGGGAGCGCGGCGGGCTCGGTTTTGACGACCGGGTGCGAGGGCTGCGCGGCGCGATCGACGTGGCGTTGTTTTCCGCCCGCTCGCAGCGCAAGAACAAGGTGCAGGTCTACGACATCTCGCTCGCGCGGCAGAAGGAATACAAGGTGGTTTTCGCGGCGGGCCTCTTGGAGCGGCAGTTTCCGCTCGCGCTGCGCGAGGATGCGATCCTGTCGGACGGAGAGCGCAAAGCCTTCAACGACGGGAAGTTCCAGCTCCGGCTGCGCCGGCCGCGGCAGGCGTTGGAGCGCTATCTTTTTTATCTCGCCGTGACGCGCGCCGAGGAGCGGCTGTATCTCACGTATCCCAGCACTGACGTCGAAGGCAAGCCCACGCTCCATTCCTTTTACGTCGATGACGTGCGCCGGCTCTTTCGGCAGGGAATCCAGAGCGAGCGGTGGGGCTCAAGCCGCCTGCCCTCGC
>CAZPNG010000198.1:0-4750 GCA_964587845.1 uncultured bacterium
CTTGAGCGCACCGATGCCATCGTCAACGCAGCCAACTCGCAGTTGGCGGGCGGGGGAGGAGTCGACGGAGCGATCCACCGGCGCGCGGGGCCTGAACTTGCGCGAGCGTGCGAAGAGATCCGCCGTACCCTGGGTCCCTGCCCGGCTGGCCGAGCTGTCCTGACGGGCGGCGGAAAGCTCGTCGCCCGGTTCGTGATTCATACTGTTGGGCCGCGCTGGCAGGGAGGGTCTCACGGAGAGGCCGGGCTCCTGCGAAGCTGCTATGTTGAAAGCCTCAAGCTTGCCGATGAGAACGGCGTGCGCTCGGTGGCACTCCCTTCCGTGTCCACGGGCGCGTACGGGTATCCGGTGGAGGAGGCGGCGCGAGTGGCTCTGCAGGCGGCCCTAGATTTCCTGGCGCGCTCCTTGGGCATTCAGCTTGTGCGATTTGTTTTGTTCGACGAACGCACCTTCCAGGCGTACGCCTCGGCCCTCCGGGCGCTACGGCCCGTAGGGCCGGGGGCCCTCCGGAAGTTCTCACCAGGGCCCCCTCAGAACGTGTAAATTGTAAAAATTACTGACAATTTGTAATATTTACATACATCAGGTAGCCTTTGAGTGAAGCCCGTGCGGGCGCAAGGGAGCGTGAAGGCCGCCTGATTATGAACGATTCCGGGAGAACGTCGTTGTGGAGCGCGCTGGCCAAGGTGTCGCTCCTTTTGGCTCTCGGCGCCTCGCTCCAATCCATCGTGCCCGTCGGCTTGCAATCTCCCTATCTCGACCGGCTCAACATGATGGTGACGCAGGGTTCTTTCGACACCGCCCGAGACCTCGTGACCACGGAGCGCAAACGCTCCCCGGCGGATCCCTTGAGCCTCACGCATGAGATCACGCAGGGTGTCAACGAGCGTTCTTACGAGAGCGTGACGAGGGAGCTCGCGGAAAGAGCGCAGCTCGGCGGTTCGCGCGAAGCGAGTTTTGCCAAAGCCCTCATCTTGGGCTCGGGGCCCGAGAAGAGCCGGATCCTCGCGAAAATCCTGGAACGCGATCCATCCTACAGCGCCGCCCAAGAACTGTACGTCGCGGAACGCGCCTACCACCTCAACCAGCGCGGGAACCTGGAGAATGCTGTGGTGTTGGCCCGCCAAGCTTGCCCGGCGGGCTGCGTGACCTCCCAAGCGCCCCTTCAACTGGCTTCCTTGCTGCTTCAAATGGGGCGCAGGGCGGAGGCCCTGAAACACATCGAAATCGGGTTGCATGTGAATCCCTTTGATCCGATGGGCTACTTGATGCTCGCAGCGTTTCATCTGGAGTCATCTGAGCCGGCCCGCGCGCTCGCGGTCTTGGACCGGGCGATGCGCGTGGCTCCGCAAGCCCTCGCGCTGCATTACATGAAGGCGGAGGCGTTGCGGGCGAGCGGGGAAGAGCTCGAGGCCATGAAGAGTTACGAAAAAGCCGTCGGCCTCCAACCGGGCCGCGCGGAAGATTTCGTGTTTCGAGGCAGTGCCTTCCTGGCGCTTGAGCGCACGAAGGAGGCGATCGCGGATTTTGAAGAGGCCTTCCGCAGGATGCCGGAAGATCTTGGCGCGAAGGTTCTCCTGGCGGACGCCTATGCTTCCTCCGGACGGCGGGACCGGGCCCTTGAGCTTTGGAATGAGACCGTGGCCCAGAACGATCGGCATGTTCCCGCGCTCCTGTCTCTTGCGGCCCACTTCCTGGAGCGGCGCGAGTACACGCGCTCGCGGCTCCTGGCGGAACGGGTGCTCCGCCTTCAGCCCGGGCAGCTCGACGCCCAGTGGCTGCGGGCCTCCTCGCTCCTGGGCGAACGCAACCTCTCGGAGGCCATCCCGCTGCTCGAAACGTTGCACAAGGAGGCGGGCAAGCACAACGGTGTTTTGGTCGAAGAGGTGAAGAAGAAGCTCGATTTGGCCTACGAGATTCGTTGGTTGGAGGTGCGGCGCCAGGAGGCGGAGGCCGAGTGGAAGGCCACGCCCTGGGAGACTTGGAAGGAGCGCTGGCTCGGCCCCAAGTTCGGCACCCACGAGACCCCGCATTTCCTCGTGGTCTCGGACCTCGGGGCCTACTACCGGGAACGCTACGGCCGGGTTCTGGAGGTGTTCCACGACGCGCTCGTGCGCGACTTCGGCCTCCCGGCGTTTGAGCGCCGTGTTCCCTACATCATCTTCACGCGCGAAGAGGACTATGCGCAGTTTCTGGAGCGGGTGGGGGATGAGCGGGTTCAGGGCGCGCTCTACCTCGAGGATCTGGACCTGTTCTGCGGGTTACGCTATTACGCGAACGGCCGCTACCGCTCGATCGGCGGGTTGCTGGAGGTGGCGGCGCAGCGCTTCATCAGAAACCAGGCGCCCTGGGTTCGCCAGGGGTTCTCCGGGTTTTTTGAGACCGCTTCCGTGGTTGAGGGCAAGGTGGTCTCGGGCTCAGTGAGCTCGGAGCGCGCCAAGATGCTGAAGGACGCGCTGGCGCATGTGCCATCGGGCGAGCGGCTCCTCGCGCCGCTGTTCAGTTTCCAGGGAGAGGATCTCTTCGAGCGGCCCGGATACTTCGAGCGCGCCCGCGCGCTCTTCGAACTCCTGGACCGGCAGGGCGCGATGTCGGACTTTCTGAAGCGTGTGGGCAGGGGCGAGCCGGCCGAGCGCGCCCTCACTCGAGCGCTCGAGCTCCCGCGCGGGAAACTTGAGTCGGTGTACCGCAGGTTCCTGGCGCGGGCCGTGCTGCCCGCCGCAGGGATCGAGGAGGCCTATGAGGCTCTGGCGCGCGACGAGCGGTCAGAAGCCGAGGAGCGATTCAGTGAGGTCTTGCGGAGTCTTCCCACATGGGGCGCCGGGCACTATGATTATGCCGTGTATCTTCTTGAGGAGCGCGAACCCTTGAAGGTGCTTGAGGAGACGCGAACTGCTTTGGAGGATCCCCGGTTCCCGTACCCCGCCCAAGCCACCGGCAAGGCGGCGTACGCCCTTTGGGACGTGGGGGCGAAGGAGCTGGCGCTGACGCTCTTGGAGAGTGTTCTCGAATACGAAGACTACGAGGTGAACCTGGAATCTTACCTTTATTATCTGGCCCGCTATCTTGAGCAGGTCGGGCGCACGAGTGAGTCGTTGGCGATCTACCGCAAGTACCTGACGCTCATCGAGGCAAACGGCCAGCTGGAAACGTTCCGGGAGCCGGTCGAAAAAGCGATCCGGACCCTGGAGCGCGCCTCTCCCCAAGCGGCATAAGGCCGTCCCTTCCCAGAACATTTCGAGCCAGGAACTCCGCAAACCGTTCCGCGTACAGGTGAGCGGCCGCTCCATTGGGGCGAACCGGATGGTCGAAGAAGGCTTCCCGCGGCTCGCCGGCAAACGCCGAAAAATCCACGAAGATCCCCCCAGAGTTGCGGGCCGCCTGCCGCATGGCTTCCCGGGCCGCCGGCATACAGACCGAGACGGTCCGGAGCCAATCGTCGAGAAATGGGCCCAGGGGGGCGAGGGCGGGGTTGTCGCGCGCTGCTCGAGCGTCGTGAAGAAGGAGGGTCGCAAGGTCGGGCTCATACGAGTAGAGCGTGAGAGCTCCCCAGGAACGCGCGGTGGAGCCCATCTTCGCAAACTCATCGCCCAGGGCCCCGGCAAATTCGTTATACGGAGGATACGTCGGGATGGTTTGGGTTGAGAAGTATTCTGGAAACCCGACGGCGCCCAGCGCCGCGACGGTTCTGTGGGGCGCGATCGGCGGCCCCTGCGGCAGGGCGCGTGCCAACCACCGCAGGGCCGAAGAAACGCGAAAGAGTTGCTGGTGCGGCGCATGGAGGTATCTAAACCACGTGCGGAATTGCCCCTGGATGATCGAAGCGCTTTCTATTTCGTAACGGCTCTGGTAAACGTTGACCCAACCGCCTGAGAGTACCACCCGGTCGGGCCGGTTGAGTTCCCATCGTGACAGGTGGTAACGGCTCACGAGGACGCTGGCGCCGTGCAGGCCTCCGGGCAGCACCTCGAAACGGTGTCCCGGGAAGCGCTTTTCAAGCTCGCCGGCCAGCTCGAGCGTCCAGCCGGCGATGACTGGATCAGCGCCCACGGCAAGGATCCTGTACACCCCGGCTGGCTTGGCCAGGCGAAGTTCGGGTCCCAAGAAGCCCAGCGAGTTCACGCCCGGCGGCCGCGGAGAGGCATAGTACCAGGGGCCTTCAAGGTGGTTTTCAACGACCCAGAGACGCTCGCGCTCTTGCGGGGTCAGGCGAGTGTGCTCCCAGAAACGGGCGCCACCTTCCACCGCCAGGATTGCTACAACCAGGGCAATCAGAAGCAATCTTCTCATGGGGAATGTTAATATAACCCTTTGCCCGGCGCGTAGATAGTTGATTTTTCTACCCTTTTGAGCGTCTACGCGTATAATAAGCGTTTGACGATTATGGACCTCACGGTTGTTCAGGACACGGCCAAGCCACAGGCACCCGAGGCTCCGGCGCGCAAGCGCCTGGATGTCTCCGTCATCATTCCGGCCTATAACGAGGAAGCCGCGGTGAGTCAGGTGATCCTGGAGTGCCGGCAGGTTCTCTCCCGGACGCCCTTCCGCTACGAGATTCTGCTGGTCGATGACGCCTCTACCGACCGCACGGCCGAAGTCGCCCGCGAAGCAGGCGCGCGCGTGGTGGCCCGAAAGCGCCGGGGCGGCTCGGGCGCGGCCCGCCGCACGGGCATCGAGGAGGCGGTGGGGGACATCGTGGTGTTGCTCGATGCGGACGCGACCTACGATCCCGGGGACATTCCCCTCATGC
>CAZPNG010000199.1:0-10247 GCA_964587845.1 uncultured bacterium
AGCTGGCGGAAGTTCTCCGCGGTCTTGGGCGCGTCCTCGTCGAAAAACTTGAATACAATGGTGCCCTTTGCGGTTTCGATCACCGCCACTTCGCGTTCCACGAGACCCCCTCCCTTTTGCGGCGCGGCGGCGCAACCCGCAGCCGCCGCGACTGTAAACAGTAGACAAACGATAATCCGCTTCATCGGCCTGAATCCTCCAGCGCGCTCACCATGCCCGCGAGCGAGGAAACGCGCGCTTGGCGCCACACCCGCAGCCCCAAGCGCCGCATGGCGCGGCTCGTCACCGGCCCGATGGAGACAAAACGCGCGCGGCGACTCAACCGCGAGCGCACGGCGCGCGGCAGTATCCGGTTAAAGTTCTCGACCGTCGAGGCACTCGTAAAGGTCACCAGGTCGATCCCGTCGCGCTCGATCTCGGCCCGAGCGCGCGCCGCCGAGCTTCCCTGCACGGTCGTGTAAATCGGCAGGATCGTGACGCGCCGCGCACCCGCACGCGTCAGCCGGCGCGCGAGCTCATCGGTGGCCAGCTTGCTGCGCACGGCGAGAAAGCTCTTGGCGCGGATGGCGCCCGCCCGTTTGAGCGCAAGGTATAAGCCCTCGGTCGTGAACGGCTGAGCCATCAAATCTGCCACGACCCCAAAGCGCTTGAGCGACTCCGAGGTGCCCGGCCCCACGGCCCCGACACGCGCTCCGGCGAGCGCGCGGGCATCCCGCCCCAGGCGCTCAAGACCTTGAAAGAAGGCATCCACCCCATTGGGGCTCGTGAAAAGGACCCAATCCCACCCGCCCAGGGATTCGAGCGCCGAGCGAATGCGCCTCGACCACAAAGGGCGGCACGCAATCACGGGAACCTCCACCACCTGAGCGCCTCGCTGCTCGAGTGAGCGGGCCAGGGCGCCGGCCTGCGGGGCCGCGCGCGTGATTAAAACTTTCTTGCCGAAAAGGGGCCGCTTCTCAAACCAACTGAGCATCCTGCGCAACCGCACCACCGGGCCCACGAAAAGCACTGCGGGCGCCGACAGGCCCGCGCTCCGCGCTCGGGAGCCGATCGTGGCCAGCGTCCCTTCGACGACCTGCTGGCGCGGCAGCGTGCCCCAGCTCACCGCCGCAGCCGGCGTTTGCGCCGTCCGGCCGCCGCCGATGAGCCGGCGCGCGATCGCGGGAATGCGCCGCGCGCCCATGTAGACCACAATCGTGCCGCCTGCGCGCGCGAGAGCGCTCCAGTCCACGGTCGGACGATCCAATTTGCTGCGAGCCTCGGTGGCCGTCACAAAGGTCACGGCGGAGGCCAGGCGCCGGTCCGTGAGCGGGATGCCCGCGTACGCGCTCGCTCCGATCGCAGCCGGAACGCCGGGAACGATTTCGAATGGGATCCGCCGGCGCGCCAGGTGCTCGGCCTCCTGGGAGCCGCGGGCGAAGACAAAAGGGTCCCCGCCTTTCAAGCGGACGACCCTGCGCCCTGCCCGCGCTTCGCGCTCAAGCGCGCGCAGCGCCCGGCGTTGAAGCGGCGCGCCGGCCTGCCCGCCGCGCTTGCCGACGTCGATCAGTCTTGCGCCGGCGCGCGCCTCGGCAAGCAAAGCGCCGGACACCAGAGCGTCATGGACCACGACATCGGCCGAGCGCAAAAGTTCAAGGCCGCGGACCGTGATCAGGCCGGGGTCGCCCGGCCCTGCCCCCACGAGATAAACGGTTCCTATCTTGCGCATGGTCCTACCTTCGCGACGGCGAGGGGTCCTGGATGCGAGCCAGCAAGTCCGCGCCCCCGGCACTCAGGAGGCGCTCGGCGAGTTCCGTGCCGACACTCTCGGGGCACGAGGATTTTCCCGTCAAGGTCCAGGCAACGCTTTGGGCGCCATCCACGCTGTACAGCCCCCCGCTCATCAATAGAAGATCTCCCCGGGTCCGGGTGAACACGCCTACGGGAAGCCGGCAGCCCGCACCCAGGCGCACCACGAAAGCGCGCTCGGCGCGAAAGCGCAGCTCGCCGGCCGGCTCGCTCGCTTTCCGAACGCCAGCGGCCACGCGCGAGCCCGCCGCGACCTCGCACGCGATCAGGCCCTGGCAGGGCGCCGGAAGAAACTCCTCCTCGCTCAACAGCTCGCGCGCTTCATGGGCCAGGCCCAGGCGCTGCAGGCCCGCGTAGGAGAGGAGGAGCGCGTCGACCTCGCCCGAACGCAGCTTGCGCAGGCGCGTATCGACATTCCCCCGCAGGGGCACCACCTCAATAAAAGGAAAACGTCTGAGAAGCTGGGCCGCGCGCCGCAGGCTGCTTGTGCCGACCCGCGCGCCGCTCGCCAGATCCGAGAGAGCTGCAAACTTCACGGAGACGAAGGCGTCGCGCGCTTCAGTCCCGCCGAGCACCGCCGCCACCTCGAGGCCCTTCGGCAACTCGGCTGTCAGGTCCTTGGCGCTGTGGACGGCGACCTCAATGCGTCCCTCGGACAGGGCATCCTCGATGTCGCGCGTGAAAAGCCCCTTGTCGCCGATTTCGGAAATCGGGCGGCTCGACCTGTCGCCCTTCGTGACGAACGGCACGACCTCGACGCGGGCGCCGGGGAACACGCGCGCGAGCGCCTTGGCCGCATGAGCGGCCTGACAAAGAGCGAGCTTTGAACTGCGCGAGCCGATGCGAAGCTTAGCCGGCCGGGTCGCCTTCTTCATCGGACACCCGGACGTTGCCGAGGCCGAACAGCTCGTGCAGCACCTCGGAATAGTGGACCATCGAGCCGTTGCGGGACGCAGCCCGCAGCGCTTCGAGCGGCTGGTGGAGGCAGCGGGCCTTCACGCGCGCCAGGGAGCGGCGCAGGGCGTCGCGCTCACCCGCCCCAAGCGGCCCGCCGGCGCGCGATTCCATGACTTTGAGTTCCTCCTCAAAAAGCCCGTCGAAATAAGCGTTCAGGCGGCGCACCGTGGGAGCCAGGTCGAGCAGTTTGAGCCAGCGGCCGAAGGCCTCGACCTCCTCCTGGACCAGCCTGCGGGCGCCGGCGACCTCCTGCTCGCGCTTCTTCATGTTCTCGCTCACCACGCCCTGCAGGTCGTCGATGTTGTAAAGGTAGACGTCGGCGAGCGCGCTTGCGGCCGGCTCGACATTTCGCGGCAAGGCCACGTCGATCACGAAGAGCGGCTTGTGCCGCCGCTTGCGCATGGCCTCCTCGAGGTGCGCGCGCGTCACGATCACGTGGCCGGCGCCGGTCGCGGTCATGAGGATGTCCACGTCCTGAAGCCGCTCGGTCCAGCCGTCGTGGTCAATCACCTCCGCTCCAAATGAGGCAGCCAGTTCATGGGCACGCGCCAGGCGGCGGCTTGCGATCGCCAGGCGCGTGCATCCGGACTCCGCCAGGTGGGCGAGAATCTTGGCGCCCATATCCCCGGTGCCGATCACGAGCGCCCGGGTGGCCCCGAGGTCGCCGAAAATCTTGCGGGCGAGCTGCGCCGCCACGCTGGCCACGCTGACGGACCAGCGCGAGATGCCGGTTTCGGTGCGCACGCGCTTGGCCACCCGAAAACAGCGCTCGAAGAGACTGTACAGGGGCCCGCGCAGCGCACCCTCGCGTTGGGCCGCCCGAAAAGCGTCTTTCACCTGCGCGAGGATCTCGCTTTCACCCACGACCATTGAGTCCAGGCCGCTGGCTACCGAAAACAGGTGCTCAACGGCAGGGTTGTCCTCGAAACGGTACAGATGACGGGCGATGGCGGGCGCCTGCAAGTCAGCGCGCTTCTCGAGAAGGGAAGTCAAGGCGCGCTCCAGGGGGTCCGCCCCCACGCCGGCGCCGTAGAGTTCCGTTCGGTTGCAGGTGGAGAGGAGCACCGCTTCGCGCGAGAGCGAGTCGCGGCGCAAGGCCTCCAGAGCGCCGGCCAGCTCCGAGGGCGCGAAGGCGAAGCGCTCCCGCAGCTCGACGGGGCAGGTCCTGTGATTCAGTCCAACGACGGCAAATCCTTCAAGCGCCATTCTTTCCCTTATCCTAGAAAACGATGGAGACTGGTGGTCAAAATGTCTGTGCCGAGAAACGTAAACACCACCAAAACGAATCCGATGAGGGCCATGACGGCGATGCGCCGGCCCCGGAGAAGATGCAGGGTGCAGCCCGCCAGGAGCCCCGTGTAAATCACCCAGGTCAGCAGGCTCGAAACGAATTTCGGCTCGCCCCAATGCCAGCTCACGCCGTACTCTTTGCGCAACCACATGACGCCCGAAACGAGCGCCAGCGTCAAGAGCGGTACCCCGATCTGAATCGTTCTGGCCATCGCCCGTTCCAGGGTCGCCAGGGTGGGCAGCACCTGAAAAATCCGGCGCGGGGGCCTGGCCTTCAGACCGCGCTCCTGCATGAGATACAGGACGCTCGAAACGAAGGACAGGGCGAAGGCCGCGTAGGCGAAGAAAGCGGAACCTGCATGCACCCAAAACCACGGCGTGTCCGTCAGACCGACCCGCGAGGGGGCTCGGCGGCAAGCGGCGAGCGCGCCGGCGATCACCACGAGCACCAGCGGCGAGAGCACGAGCCCGAAGCGCTCCACCCGCAGGCGGCGGCCGACCGCTTCATACACCGCCAGGAGCGAGAAGGCGAAGAAAAGGAAGGCCTGGTAGCGGTTCTGGACCGGGAACTGAAACGGGCCGGCGTGCGCCTCGAGAAGAAGCGCTACGGCTAAGGCCGGGAAGACGAAGTCCAGCACGCGATTGGCCCACGCCGTGTCCGGGGCCTCCCGCAGGAAGTCCCGCAGGTACAGCGCGAACGCGCCCGCGGCCAGGACTGCGGCCGCCAAGGCGGCCCAAAAGCTGGGTTGGCTAAGCACTCTCGTCCTCCGCCTCCAAACCCGGAGGCATGAGCAGGGCCGCGTCGCCCTCGCGCTCCCTGGCCAGCTGGGCTTCGAGGAAGTCCTCCTCCAGGCACAGGTAGGCGCGCACGCGAAGCGAGCCCGCCGTTTGGATGTCCTCGATCGTGCGAAAATCGAACGGATCCACCATGGCCACGTGAAGCTGGTCATCCTGGAATCGAAACGGCATCACCCGGTGGGCGCGCCGGTAGTCCGGCGTGAACAGCTCGGTCACCTCCTTGGAGATGCTCACGTCTTTGAGCGATACGAACGGCACGCCGAGCTTGCGCTCCAGCATCTTGCCCATGGCCGTGCGCGACACCATGCCCAGCGACACCAACACCTCGCCCAGCGGCCGGCCCCTGGAAAAGTGCCGGTCGAGCGCGGTCTGAAGCGAGCGCTCGTCCAAAAGCCCCTCGCGCAGGAGCATTTGGCCCAACAGCTCCTCGCGGGCGCGCGGCCGGCTCGGCACGGCGGACACGCGAAGCACCTTGGCGGCCTCCTCCAAAGAGCCCATCGGCTGGTTGCGCCGGTCGCGCAAATAATGGCTGCCCGGCTGCACTTTCAAGAATTTCTTCACCTCGGCGGCCGCGCGCGAGACCTCGGCGGGGCTCGAGAAGCGGCTGCGCTCGCAGACCACCGCCGCGATTGAGATCGACATGAGCGGGAAATCCTCCTCCTTGCCCTTGCGGTTCACCACGTAAACCTTGCCCCGCGCGCGGTCCTCATCGGAGTAATACGTGAGCACCATGCGGTCGAAGACGTCCAGCACCCGGTGCGCGAAGGCCTCCTCGTGCTCCGGGTCGATCACCACGATGAAATCATCCCCGCCCACGTGGCCCACGAAGGCGCCCTCGGCTTTGACGTCCTCGATCGCGCGCAGCAGCACGTGGGCCGTTTGGCGGATCACGTCGTCGCCGCGGTCGTAGCCATAAAGATCATTGAACGCCTTGAAGTTGTCGAGGTCGAGGTGGCAAACCGAGAACGCCTCGTTTTTCGCGAGCCGCTCCCGCACGGTCTGGTCGATGGCGAGGTTCCCGGGCAGGCGCGTCAGGGGGTTGGCTTGCACCTGCTCGGCGCGCCGGCGCAGCGCGAGCGCCACGCGCAGCTGAAGCATGAAGGGGTCGAAGGGCTTGACGATGAAATCGTCGTAGCCGCGCTCGACAGCCAGCAGAAGAGCGGCAAGCTCCGTCTGATCGGCCAGGAGCAGAATGGGAATATGAGAGCCGAAGGGCGTTTTGCGAATGCGAACCGACAGCGTGTCCTGCCCAAAGCGCTCGAGCTTGGAGGACAGGAGCACCAAGTCCGGCTCCAGGCGCGAGAGCGCGGCCAGGCCCTCTTCCTCCGAGAACGCAAGCCGCACCTCGTAGCCGCGCGAGCTCAGGCGCGACTCGATGAGCGCGGCCACTTCCGTATCGGGCTCCATGGCAAGAATCTTTCTCATCAGCGGGAGGGCTCCTTCGTCGCGGAGGCCTTCGTTTCGAAACTCTCATCCAAGGTCGGGAAGTGCCCCTGGCGCACGTCTTCGCAGTAGCGGCGCACCGCATCGAGCGTGAGGGCGCCGAACTCCGCGTAGCGGCGCACAAAGCGGGGCCGCAGGCGCTCCTCCAATCCCAGAAGATCGTGGGTCACGAGCACCTGGCCGTCGCAGTGCGGCCCCGCGCCGATTCCGATCGTGGGCACGGGGATCGCACGGGTGATCTCCCGCGCAAGCTGATGAGGCACGCACTCGAGAACCACCGCGAACGCGCCGGCGTGAGCGAGCGCCTTGGCCTCCTCGAGGATCCGGTCCGAATCCCGGCGGGTGCGGCCCTGGACCCGGTAGCCGCCGAGCTGGCCGGCCGACTGCGGCGTGAGCCCCACATGGCCCATGACCGGAATTGAGGCGCACGCAAGCGCGCGCACAACCTCCGTCACCGGGCCCTCAACCTTCACCGCGTGAGCGCCGGCTTCCTTGAGGAAGCGAGCCGCGTTGCGCACCGCGCCATCCACCGATCTCTGGAAGGAAGCGAACGGCATGTCCGCCACCACGAGCGCGCGCTCGGCCGCGCGCGTCACGGCCTTGGTGTGGTGCAGCATCTCGCGCATCGTCACCGGCACCGTCGAGTCGTAGCCCAGCACAACCATGCCCAGGGAGTCCCCCACCAGCAGGATGTCCACTCCCGCGCGGTCGAGCAGGCCGGCAAAGGCATAGTCGTAGGCCGTGAGGCAGGTGATCTTCTCACCGCCTTTTCGATCCACAATGTCTTTTACAGTTACCTTCTTCATCTCTTCGCCCTAGGGACAGGTCCTCCCAACCCATTGGGTGATAATGAGTTGTGAGAGAAGTGTCCCCACATCACAACGCGGGGACACTTCTGTTGGAAGCCGTTCGGCTGTAAAGGGTTGGGAGGACCTGTCCCTCATTTCTTAAACTCCTTGTTGCAGGATGTCGAGGAGACCGCGCTGGGTGGGGTCGACAATCACAGCGTCCACCCCTTCGGCCACGAAGCGCTCCAAGAGTTCGCGATTACGCTCGGCGCGCGAGGTCAGCCCAAAGGAACCGTTGCTGATGGCAGCCAGCGTTCTGGCCCCCAACTCGTCGCGCACAAAGCGCAAGAACTGAATCGTCTCCTCCAAACGCGAGGCCCCCAAAGCGAGCGGGACCACGCCCACATCCACCCACAGGCGGCTCTCGTCGAGTCCGGCCTGCCGGGCCGACTGCACGAGTGAGGAGGCCGCGCGCTTGCGCAGCGCAAAGTCCCCCGTCGGGCCGCCCAACGGCATCAGCACGGCCCCGGCCGACCGCTTCGCGGCCAAAGCCAGCAAAACGTCCGGGTCCTGCCCCTCGCGCGCGGAATTGACGACCAGATTTTCGCCCCCCGCCTCTATGGCCTTGCAGTGCACCGCATGGGATCGCGAATCCACAAAGATGGGCGAATCCGTCACTGCCCGCAGCTCGCGGAGCGCCGCGAGCATCAGCTCCGCCTCGTCGCGGCCCTCCACGCACACGTTCACGTCGAGCGCTTGCGCACCCGCCGCAAGCTGGCACTTGGCCTCCTCCAAAAGCACGGCAAACCGCCCGCGCGCGAGATCCTCGGCAAGCCGCCGCTTGCCCGTGGGATTGATGCGCTCACCGATGATGAGCATAACCCCTCCCCGTGGCCAAGCCCGAGCGCTCCACGATCGGGCCCACCACGTCGCCCCACCCGATCGGCATGATGTGGAAGCCGTTGACGTAGGGCTTCAGCTCCTTGATGAGCCGCACCGCGATCTCAATGGCTTTTTCCTTCTTATTGCTTGCGCCGTCGATCTCCTCGATCACTGCTTGCGGCACGCGCACGCCGGGGATTTTTTCGTTCATGAACTCCGCCATCTTTCGGCTTTTGATGACGATGATCCCCAGCAGGATAAAGACGCCCTGGGGCTTCGCGGCCGCGAGGAACTTCTCATAGGTCTTGGCCTCGAAGACGGCCTGCGTCTGGAAAAACCGGCAGCCGCCGTCGATCTTCGCCTTCATCTTGGAAATCTCCGTGTCGAGATCGTCCGCGGCCGGAGTCAGCGCGCCGCCGATGAAAAGGTCCGGCTTGCCCGAAAGATCTTTGCCCGCCAGGTCCTTACCCTGGTTAAGCGTGTGCGCCGCGCGCATGAGACTCACGGCGTCGAGGTCATAGACCGCCTTGGCGTCCGGATGGTCGCCCACCTTGGGCGGGTCGCCTCCCAACACCAGGACGTTTCGCACTCCCAGCGTCCAGGCGGACAAGAGATCGCTTTGAAGAGCGAGGCGATTGCGGTGCGCGCAGGTCATCTGGGCGATGGGCTCGACGATCGCGTCCTGCACGAGCCGGTGCGCCACGGCCACCGAGCCCAGCTTGAGCACCGCGCCTTGAAGGTCTGTCACGTTCATGGCGTCCACGAACGGGGCCATCTCGCGCGCCTCCGCGAGCGTGGCCTCGAGGTCGGTGCCGTGCGGCGGCCCGAGCTCGGAGGTCACGACAAACTGGCCCGCCTTCAGTTTTTCGCGAAAGGTACCCGTCATTGATTCTCCTCCTGCCACTGGCACGCGGCGTACAGGTTCTTCATCATGATGGTCACGGTGAGCGGGCCGATCCCGCCGGGCACCGGGGTAATATAGGAAGCGCGCCGGCGCGCTTCCTCAAACTCCACGTCCCCCACCGGCGAGCCGTCTTTGTGATTGATGCCCACGTCGATGACGACCGCGCCGGGTTTGACCCAGCGCCCGGGCACCACCTCGGCCTGGCCCACGGCCGCAATCAAAATGTCCGCGCGCTCCACGTGCTCCTTTAGCTTTCCTGCCTCGGAAGTCGCGATGTGGCAGACGGTGGTGGTCGCCAGCTCATCGAGCAACATGAGCGAGAGCGGCCGACCCACGATCTTGCTGGAACCCACCACCACGGCTTCCTTGCCGCGCAAGGGGATGCGGGCCGCGCGGAGCATCTCCATGCAGGCCAACGCCGTGCAGGGCGCCAGGCGCGCGCGTTTCAATACGAGGAGCCCCAGGTTGTCGGTGTGCTGACCCTCCACGTCGCGCTTGGGATCCATGGCGTTCATCACTGCATTGATTTCCAACTCGACCGGGAGGGGCATCTGCACGAGGATGCCGTTCACGGCCGGGTCGCGGTTTAAGGATTGAATCTTACTGATGAGGTCCCGCTGGCTCACGCGCTCGCTCACCGGCACGATGCGGTGCGAGACACCCAGCTCCTCGGCAACCTTTTTCTGCGAACGCGCAAAAAGCTCCTGCGCGTGATCAGAGCCGAAGACGAGGGTGGCAAGGCCCGCGGGCCGTTTCCACTTCTTGGCAAGAGCGGCGAAACGCGGGCGGAGGTCGGCGCGAATCGCCTCGGCGATCTTGCGGCCTTCCAGAAGCGTGCCGGTCGCGGAGGTGGAGGTCATGCCCTCAGGGCTCCGTTGAGAGATTTTAGTTTGACGAGCAATGTCTTGCGGCTGCGCGGGCTGCGCAGGAGCGCCGCATTGAGCGCCGCCATCCGCATCGACGAGCGGAACGCCGCGCGCGAGAGAGCGTCCGCCGCATCGAGATCGCCCACGATGGAGCCCTTCGACATCGCGCGCAAGCGCCGGCTCACGCGCCGGGTTTCGGCCAGGCCGTGTGCCAGGTCAAAGGGCGCTTTAAACGAGCGCGCCACGGCGCGCTCCAGGCGCAGCCGCTCGCGCAATCCCCCGTGTGCTCGCCAGGCGCGGCGCGCTTGGCGGTAATGCAGGTAGGCGCGCGCATCCTCGTCCACAAGGCGCAGCATGTGGCGGCGCAGGCGAAGGAGCGGCCGGATGACGGCGGCATCCATCCTGCGCGCCTGCGCTGCACGCGCTCCTTTCGCGCGAGAATACCGCGCCACCTTGAGCGCCAGGGAAACTGCGAGGGCTGAAGCCAGGGCCAGGGCACTTCCGCCCCCGGGCACCGGCTCGCGGCTGGCT
>CAZPNG010000200.1:0-11061 GCA_964587845.1 uncultured bacterium
AGCGCAAGCGGGGTGGCGAGCACCACGTAGATCAGCCGGCGCTCGAAACGCAGGTGCATGTAGTAAAGGACCACGAGCAGCGCCTTGGTGAGCGCCAGCAGGAGGAGGACCGTGATCCTTGTAGCCCTTGCAATCCCCAGATAGGTAACGGCCACTTCCAGGATCGTCAGCACGAAAAGACCGACGAACACCAGGCCGTAGCGCAGATACGTTTTCGCCTCAGTCGTCATAGAAGATAGAGAATCGTAAAGAGCATGATCCAGACCACGTCCACGAAATGCCAGTACAGGCCGGCATTCTCAACGCCGTGGTAATTCGCGGCCGAGTACTTGCCGCGCATGGCCTTCTGAAGCACGAACACGAGCGTCACGACCCCGCCCGCCACGTGCGCGCCGTGGAAGCCCGTCATCGTGTAAAAGCATGAGCCCAGCAGGCTCGAGGAAGTCGTCAGGCCGTGGTGCAACAACTCACTCCACTCGTGCGCCTGAATGCTCAGGAAGATCGCGCCCAAGCCGGCGGTGGCCAGGAGTCTCTGAACGAGCGCCTTTTGATCGCCGCGCGTCGCGGCGGCGTGCGCCAGCACCATCGTGCCGCTCGACATGATGAGGATGAAGGTGTTGAGGGCGGTCAGGGGAATGTTGAGGACCTTGGAGGCGTCGGGCCAGTCGGGCGCGGCCTGGCGGATCACAAGGTAGGCGCCGATCACGCCCGTGAAGAACATCACCTCGGAGGCCAGGAAGAGCCACATCCCGAGCTTGGGATTGGGAACGCCGGTGTTTGTTTCGACAGCGTGCGCTGCGGCTTCCATCCTGCGCAGATCCTCCGTGAACGCCGGCGATTATATCACGCCGGCCATGAGAGGTCGACCGCAGTGACGGCGTCCTCTGAAACCTGAACCGGCTCAGCTAGCTCCCCCAACACCTCGTGCCACACCTTCACCTGAAAATCGCCCGCCGGCAAGCCCTCGAGCCGGAACCTTCCCTCGCCGTCCGTGAGCGCATAGTGCGGGTGCTCGGTGCTGACCACAATCGCGTGCATCCACTTGTGAAGCCCGCAGCGCACCGCGATGCGCCCGGCCTCCTCAAAACGCTTCTCGACGGCTCGAGCGCCCTCCTCCATCTCGAATCGAAAAAGAATTTTGGGCCCCGCGAACGCGCGCACGTCGTGCGCCATCGGATCTTCATTGGTGATCAAGAAGGGAGCGCCCTTCGGGAGGAGAAGCACGTGCGGGACAAACTGGCAGCCCCTCTGGGCTAGGATCACCGCGGCTTGCGGCGGCGCTGCGGCGGGGAAATCGCCTTCCAGGAACACCACCGCGTTCTGCACGCCTCCCTCGGGGGAAAGAACGAGCCTCTGGGAAATCTGCTCGCGGCCGCAGTGCGCAAACTCCTCGTCCACGGGAATGCGCTCCGGCGGGGGCAAAGGCCTGCTCAGGCGGACAGTTCCCTCGATCACGGCCGCGGGGGCTTGGGGGACGGCAAGAAAAAAGAGGAGAACGGCTACTGCGCGTCCGCGACGTAGGCCCATTGGATGACGTCGCCCGCCTTGAGTTTGGTTTTCTGAGGGCTGACTTTTCGGCGGTCTCCGTTTACCTCGCAGACCCACCAGAGATTTTCCGCGGGGTTGATGATCGTGCCGTCGATCCCGATCACGTCACGAGTGTCGCAGCAGGCATATCCCGACATGACCGCAAACACCATGGAAACGGCGTCCTTGGGAGTCGAGCCGCGGGTCACCTCGAGCTTCTCGGCGCGCGGCGGCTTGCCTGCGGGGCCGAAGTCCACGCGCAGCTCAACGGGGAGGGTCTTGGGCTTGGCGGCCGCGTGGGCCGCGGGCAGGGCGAGCGCGAGCCCGCAGAGGGCCGCCACGCAGAAGATTTTGAGCCGTCGACAGGTCATGGGGGGACGATAATACCTTACGGAGTCCGCGACTTCAACCCTCGCGCTTGCCTGGCTCGCTCGCCTTCTATAGAATACTCCCGATTGGGCCCACGCCCGAAGGAGGAGCCATGCCGGAGACCCTGACACTGGACGTCCACACCCTCACCCTCTACGCCCTGCGCTGGATCCACTTCCTGGCGGGGATCATCTGGATCGGCCACCTGTATTTCTTCAACTTCGTGAACGGGCCGTTCGCGAAAACCCTGGACGCCGACGCCAAGAAAAAGGTCGTGCCGCAGCTCATGCCGCGCGCGCTTTGGTGGTTCCGCTGGAGCGCCATGATCACCGTGCTCTCGGGCCTGGCGTACATCTTCTGGAAACTTTTCGTGGCCACGAGCGCCGGGTTCACGGGCACGGGCGGTCTTTTCAACTCGACCTGGGGCTACTGGATTTCCTTCGGCGGGGCGCTGGGGATCGTGATGTGGTTTAACGTGTGGTTCATCATCTGGCCGAACCAGAAGAAGATCATCGCCGCTGTGAGCTCCGGCCAAAAGCCCGACGACGGGGCGGTGAAGACGGCTTATCTCGCCTCCCGCACCAACGTGTACCTGTCCGGCCCAATGCTCTTCGGCATGGCGGGCGCGAGCCACTTCCCGTCTTTTTCGATGGGCACGCTCCTCGGGGCGACCGCCGTGGGGCTGGCCGTGATCTGGGTGCTGATCAAGGTCTCCGCAACGGCCGGCGCGAAAGCCCCTACGGGCTGAAGCTGAAGGAAATCTGCTTGTCTTCCTGAGCGGCCAGTTCAACCGACTGCGAGCGCGTGCCGAAGCGCTCGTGCCAGGCTTCGATCACGTAGGAGCCCGGCGGAAGGCCCTTCAAGGAAAACATCCCCTCCAAGCCCGTCACCGCGAAATACGGGTGCGCCACAATCCCCATGTAGGCGCTCATCCACGGGTGCACGTCGCACTTGAGCTTCACCATAATTTCCGGCGCCGAAAACTTCCTTTCGATCTTCATGCCTTGGAAGGGAAGCCCCACGTTCCAGCCGCCCGACGCCTCGGAATAGGCGTGGATGTTGTGGAGGGTCGGGTCACTGTTGAGCAGCGTGATGGGTTGGTTCACCAGGGCGCCCGAGACGTGCGGCAGGTACAGGCAGCCCTTCTGGTCGATCACGACCGGCTCGCTTGAGGCCGGAAATACGTACGCCTCCAAGCCCTGCTTGACGTAAATGAAGACGTTTTGAAGTTTTCCACCTGACACGAGCACATCCTCCCCCGGCACCTCCACAGCATGCAGCAGGCTGCACTCGGGATTCCCCTTCATCTCGATCGGGGTCGCAGCGGGCGGCGCGCCTTCAAAGACCACCTCGCCGGACACCCTACCCGCCGTGGCGGGATCGACGCTCGCTGCAGTCTGCGCGGGGGCGGACTCGGCCGGCGGCTCGTAGCTCACCTCCGGCGCCTTCGAACATCCCGCCGCGGCCAAGATAAGCAAAGGTACCAGGTACCTTTTTCCCAAAAGGTACCTGGTACCTTTCACTGGATGCCCAACTCCTTTTCAATGCGCTGAACGAGCCGCGAGACGCCCTCGCGGAAGGTCTTCGCCTCCACGAGCAAGCTCAGCACGAGATAGCCCTCGGAACCGAAATCGTAAAAATATCCCGGGTGCACGAGCACCTTGTCCTTCTCCAGAAGCGTGAGCGCCCAGTTTTCATCTGTCAGCACGCGCGGCACTTCCACCACTGCGACCCAGCCGCCTTCTGTCGCGAGAACGCGGCAAGCGGGGATGCGCCGCAGCGATTCGACAAGCCGCTCGCGGTTCGAACGGACTCGCGCGAGAATCGCCGGCTGCATGACCGGCTGCAGCTTCAACCAGGACTCTAGGGCGTGCTGGATCGGTGTCGAGACCGAAAGGAATGTGTCCGTGATCACAGCCAGGCGCTTCAACGCCTCACCCGTAAGGCGCGCCGGGCCGCTCGCCGCGATCCAGGCAAGCTTCATTTGCGGCAGGGCCAGCACCTTCGAGGCGCCGCTCAACACGAACGTGAGCGCTTCCCCATTTCCGGCGAGCGTCCTGCGTTCCTTGGAAGCCGCCAGGTCGAAGTCGAGAAACACCTCATCGACGATGAGCGCGAGATTGTGCCGCCGGGCCGCCCGGTTGATGGCCCGCCGGTCCTCGGGTCGAAGGTAAGAGCCCGTGGGGTTGTTGGGATTGACACTGATGATGGCGCGCGTGCGCTCGCCCACCGCGCGCTCCAGAGCCTGCGCGTCGAGCGCCCAGCGCGTTCCCGTGTACTCCAGCCGGTAGGGTTTCAGGGTCAAGTCCGAGAGCGTGGCCAGGTATTCGAAGAGCGGATACGAAGGGCTGGGCACGAGAATCTCATCGCCGAAATTGGCGATCAGGCGAAAGAGAAAAGCATACGCCTCGCTGGTGCTGGCTGTCAGGACAATCGAGTCCGGCGATATGCGCACACCCTTGTCGCGGTAGTAGGCCGCCACGGCTTGGCGCGCAGCGAGACACCCCGACGGCGAGGGATCGTAGATCAGGTTGTCCGATTCTCCCAATGGCTCGAGCACGCCGCGCAGCGGGTATGGAAACGCGCAGCGCGTGGGGTTGGACTCGGTGAGGTCGAACAGGCGCGCGCCTTTCTTGCGAAGCGCCCGCGAGCGGGCGGCCAGAGGATTCTCCGCCAGGTTCCACGCAGTGCGACGCGCGAAGGACTCCCCCAGTTTGCGAACCGCGATCTTGGAGAGCTTGTCGGCCAGCAAACTCATGCGCCGGCCCCCCGGCCGTACTTTTCCTTGAAAATTGTGATCATGACGAAGAGCAGCGCGAGCAGCACGGGCCCGAGGAACAGCCCCACGAAGCCGTAGGCCCGCAGCGCCCCGAACATGGCGAGGAAGAGCAGGAGCGGCGGCAGCTTCGTGCGCTCGCCGATCAGGATGGGCTTCAGGAGATTGTCGATCAAGCTGATGCCGAAAAATCCCGCCAGCGCGAGGATCACCGCGCTGCGCACCTCTCCCGTGAAATACAAATAGAGGGCGATGGGGCCCCACACGACCGAGGTGCCCATCACGGGGATGAGCGACCCGAAAAAGGTCGCGAAGCCGAGGAAGAAGGGAATCGGCAAGCCCAGGATCGTGAACACAACCGTGGCAGCGACGCCCTGGAGAAACGCGGTGAGGAGCTGGCCGCGCACCACGGCCGTCAGGGTTTGGTTGATGGTGGGAAAGATCAGCTCCTTGTCGCGCTCCTCCATCGGAAGGCTCTCGTAGGCGAACCTGTAGGCCCGCGCGCCGTCTCTCAAGAAGAAGAACGCCAGCAGGATCACCAGGATGATGCCCGCCACCGTGGCCACGATCCCCTTCGCGAGCGAAGCGGCCTGGGCCAGAACCAGGTCGCGCGCGGCCTGGCTGCCGTCGAGCACGGCTGTCGTGAACTGGTCCTTGATGGTTTCGGAGACCAGCACGCGCTGCTCGAAAAACTGCACCGGTTCGAAGGCCCGGAGCCGTTCGATGAGGGCCACCCAACGGCCCTCCTGGATGAAGCGCGAGGCGGCAGTGTAAATATCGGCGGCCTGCTCGATCGCGGTCCGGATGACGAGGGCAAAGAAAGGCACGCACAGCAGCAAGATGACGAGGCTTGTCAGGAACGCCGCGCCGGAGTCGGGCAACTTCAGAAACCGCTTCAGGGCGTTGTGGAGCGGATAAAAAATGAACGCCAGCAAGCCCGCCCAGAACAAAAACTCCAGGAACGGCTTGAAGACGGCGAGGACCTGCGCCAGCACAAACAGCAGCAGCGCCAAAAACACAAACTCAAGTATTTTCTTCTGTTCCATTAGAGACGGCTGCCGGAGACCGGGTTAAGTTGCTTTGGGCTTCTAACGCCGGGCCCCTTCGGGGCCCTCAAATGCCTACATCTCCCCTACGAACCCCCCACCCCCCTGGGGTGTCGGGCGATGCCCGGCGCTATTTAAACGTTAAAGAGCAGGTGACGTTGACGGCGTCGCTCACAAAGTGGTGGTTGCACTCCTTCATGAGGACCGGCACGTTCGCGGCCAAGCCCAAGTCGCCTAAGCGAAGCTCAAGGGGCTCGAGCGTCTTCACGGCCCAGCGGTCCGTCTGCCACTGGACCTCGAGGGCTGCCTTCACAGGCACCCGGGCAGGCCCAAGCTCAAAGGTTCCGGCAAGATCCAAGCGATGCGGCAAGCCGTCCTGCAAGTCCGTGAGGTTGGCCGGACTTGCCGCCGAACCCTCTAGCAGGAGCTTCGCGACTCCCCGTTCGGGCTTTGCCGCCTCGAAGAAAAGCGCTCTCACGCGGTTGTCGCGCTTGGGCACTCCGGAATCCAAGGAGTTCAACGAGACCAGAACCTCCGCCCCCTTGAACACTCCCTCTTCAAAGGACGCGTAGCCCGCGAACTCGCGGAAGTAAGCCAGCACGTTGTCCTTCTTGTTTTTCTGGATTTGAAAAGCGATCTCCCCTTCCTTTTGAAGCGCAAAGGAGGTGCCGGCGGGCGCGAGAGCCAGCTTCATTTCCTCGAAGCGCGCCAGGGAGGCCGTGGTGTCGGGGGCGGGATAATCCCCCGGCACGAAGTTGGGGTCAGGATTCCAGTCCGTGTACTCGTAATGCTCCGGCGCCGCCTGCGGAAAGACCGAAGGCGCGGCAACAACGAGCAGGGCAACCGAAAATATTGCAAACATCCGTGTGTTCATGAGAACTCTCCGCTTATCTTGCCAACTGGCGCAGGACGTACTGCAGGATGCCGCCGTGCTGATAGTAGGCACTCTCTTGCGGCGTGTCAATGCGGGCGCTCACACGAAACGACTTCTCGCCCGCCCGCACGGTCAGCCGTGCCCCGGCTTTGAGCCCGCCGGCCACGCCTTCGATCGAATAAACCTCCTCGCCCGTTAGCCCCAAGGACTCGCGCGTCGCGCCCCCCTCGAACTGCAGCGGCAGCACCCCCATGCCCACCAGATTCGATCGATGAATCCGCTCAAAGCTCACGGCGATGACCGCGCGCACGCCGAGCAGATAGACGCCCTTGGCCGCCCAATCGCGCGAGGACCCCGAGCCGTACTCCGCGCCCGCGAGAATGACGAGCGGCACGCCTTCCTTTTGATACTTCATGGCGGCGTCATAAATCGACATCTGCTCACCGTCCGGCAGGTGCCGTGTCCAGCCGCCCTCGGTGCCGGGCGCGAGCATATTCTTCAATCGAATGTTTGCCAGGGTGCCACGCATCATCACCTCGTGATTGCCGCGGCGCGCGCCGTAAGAATTGAAGTCTTTGGGGTCCACCCCCTGCGCAATAAGAGATTTACCCGCGGGGGTGTCATTCGGGATCGAGCCGGCCGGAGAGATGTGGTCGGTCGTCACCGAATCGCCGAGCACCGCCAGCGCGCGAGCCCCCGCAACGTCGGCGAGCGGCTTGGGCTCGCGCCCCAAGCCGTCAAAAAACGGCGGGCGGCGCACGTACGTGGACTTGGGGTCCCAGCGAAACGTATTGCCCTTGGGCACCTCCACGGACTGCCAGCTGTGATCTCCTTCAAAAACGTGCGCGTATTGCTTGCGGTACATCGCCGAGGTCACCTTGCGCAACGCCGCCTCGATCTCCTGGGGGCTCGGCCAGACATCGCGCAGATACACGGGCCGGCCGTCGTGCCCGCGGCCCAGGGGGTCGGAAACAAGATCAGTGTCCACGGTGCCCGCGATCGCGTACGCAACCACAAGCGGCGGAGAGGCCAGGTAGTTGGCTCTCACGAGCGCATTGATGCGCCCTTCAAAGTTGCGATTCCCCGACAACACGGCCGCCGCCATCAGGTCGTGCTGCCTCACGGCCTGCGCCACCGGCTCGGGCAGCGGCCCGGAGTTTCCGATGCACGTCGTGCAGCCGAATCCCACCACGTGAAACTTGAGCTTCTCCAAGGGCTCGAGCAGGCCTGTCTCCTTGAGATATTCGATCACCACTTTCGAGCCGGGCGCGAGACTCGTCTTCACCCACGGCGCGACGCTCAACCCGCGTTCGACGGCCTTCTTGGCCAAGATCCCCGCGCCCACCATCACGGACGGGTTGGAGGTGTTCGTGCAGCTGGTGATGGCCGCGATGACGACCGAGCCGTCACTGAGCTCGGCCGTCTGGCCATCCAGCTTCACGCTGGCGCGCCGCGGCGCCTCAGCCACAGCCGTGGCGGCTTGTCCGGGCACCGCCTTCTTTTTCTCGGCGAGGAAGGATTGCAACGAAGCCCGGAAGGAGCCGCGAACGGCGCTCAAGGCCACCAGGTCCTGCGGCCGCTTGGGTCCCGCCAGACACGGCTCCACGGTCCCGAGATCCAGCTCGAGGGAATCGGAGAAAACTGGATCGGCGGCGCCTTCCATCCTGAAAAGCCCCTGCTCCTTGCAGTAGGCCTCCACGCGCTTCACGACCGCCTCATCCCGGCCCGAGAGGCGCAGGTAGGCAAGGGTCTCCTCATCCACGGGGAAAAATCCGATGGTCGCGCCGTACTCGGGCGCCATGTTGGCCACCGTCGCGCGGTCGGGAAGCGAGAGCGCCGCCAGGCCCGGCCCGTAAAACTCCACAAACTTGCCCACGACGCCCTTGGCACGCAGCATCTTCGTGACCGTGAGCACCAAGTCCGTGGCCGTGGCTCCCGGGGCGAGCGAGCCCTTCAGCTTGAAACCCACGACCTGAGGAATCAGCATCGAAATGGGCTGGCCCAGCATGGCGGCCTCGGCCTCGATCCCCCCCACGCCCCACCCCACCACGCCCAAACCGGTGGTCATCGGGGTGTGGGAGTCGGTGCCCACGAGCGTGTCGGGGTAAGCCACGGTCGTGCCGTCCTCGCGCGAGGCGAAGACCACCGTCGCCAGGTACTCGAGGTTGACTTGGTGCACGATGCCCGTGGCGGGGGGCACCGCCCGGAAGTTGCGGAAGGCCTGCTGGCCCCATTTAAGGAAGACGTAGCGCTCGCGGTTGCGCTCAAACTCCAGGTCGGCGTTCTTCGAAAGCGCCTCCTTTGAGCCGAAAAAATCCACCTGCACGGAGTGATCGATGACGAGGTCGAGCGGCTGCAAGGGGTTGATCTTGAGTGGATCGCCGCCGAGCGCGGCAATCGCCTCCCGCATGGCTGCCAAGTCCACCACGACCGGCACCCCGGTGAAGTCCTGCAGCAGGACACGGGCCGGACGGAACGCGATCTCGCGCTCGGAAGGCGCCTTTCCATCCCACTGAGCCAACGCTTCGATGTCCTCGCGCTTGACCGTCGAGCCGTCTTCGCAGCGCAGGAGATTTTCCAGAAGGATTTTTAGGGAAAACGGAAGTCGCGCGGCGGAAGGGTATTTTCGCGCGAGCTCGGCGAGACTGAAGAAGTCCGCACTCTCGGCCCCGATCGCCAGGCGCTTGCGGGTCTTGAAGCTGTCCTGAGAGGTCGCTGCCACGGCGGGAGTGATTATATAGGAATCGCGCCGAGAAGTCTTGGGGGCGAGCTTGCCCGCGCCTGCCCCAAGCCGCTCAGGAGCCGCCTCAGCCGCATGCCGGAGCATTTAGACCGCTTGGCGCACTTTCATTGATGGGCGGCCGGCCAGCAGGTACGCTTAGGCTGCAATGCGATATTCTCGGGGACCTGAATCTTGAAAACAGAAAAGGAGTTGGCCATGAAGCTCACGCACAAGACTCTGATGTTCGGCTCGATCTTGATGTTTCTGGGCGGCAGTCTGCCGGGTCTTTTGGCCCCTGCCTGCGCGGATCATCCGGCTCCACGGCCGACCCCGGTCCCGCGCAACTTCGCGGACCACTTCATCACGGCCGTGAGCTGCGAGGACGGGATGGACCAGTGCGTCACGGTGTCCATTTTGATGCCGAGCGACAATCCGCTGGCCCCGAGCCCCCGCTTCGAGAATCTGTTCACCTTGAAGCTCTCCGGACCGGTGGCCGAGGTGGCCATCGACCGCTTCAAAAGATACCCGAATTTCCCCTCCGAGCAATTCGCCTACGCCGCCACCCTCAACGCGGATCAGAACCTCACGGTCCACCAGATCGACGCGCTGGCGGTCGCCGACGTGTCGGCCCTCAAGCGGTCCATGCTGCTTGAGCCCGACGACGATGAGAACGAGTTTTATGAGCTCAAGGGCCTGTTCCCCTTGCGCAATCGCAGCAAGGTGGTGGCTCTGGTGAAGCACATGAAAAAGGAGCCCCTGACCTTCCTGGAGGGGCGCGTCGTCATCCTCGACTTTGCCCACAACACGCAAAGGGTGCACTCCCTGGGGCGATTCATCCCCTCCGAGCTCGCCTTCTTCCCGCCGGAGCATTCGATGGATGAGGGGGGAGGCTTCGTGCAGTCCGCGCTGATCTCAGCCACAAATCCGGAGGATGACGGGCCGCACGCTGTTTTCTTGGCGGAGCGCCTGGACGGCTCATCGAGCGTTTCGCCGTATGCCCAGGTCCGGGTTAACGCGGGCCTGCTGGATTCCTCGGCGCATGAGATTCTCAACCTCAGCTTGAGAAACGGGGTCCCGTCCTACAAGGTGCGTGTCACCGAAATCGCTCCCAATTTGGAGGCCAACTTCGTGGCTTCCTTTGAGGGGCAAACCGAGATCACAGGAGGCCCGCTCTTCCGGTCGCGCCTGCGCCTGAATTATCCAAACAGCCATGCCCTGAAGGTCCTGGAGGGGAAGGACCCCGACACCCTGGTCACCCTCGCCGAAGAAGTGGGCGCGCCAGGCATCGTCAGATACCGGCTCTTCAAGCACCTCCTGCCGGATTCGGTCGGCGCCTCCATCTCCGAGCTGGGCTTGCCGGACTCGGCGGAGGACTTCGACCGCATTCACAACACGCCGGGGCTGCTCGTCCCCCAGAACGACCGCAATGTGGTGTTGTTCGTCAACGAAGGGACACAGTCGTTTACGATATCGAGCAACTCGGCGAGCCTGAACGCGCCGACCCGCCTGGATGCCGTAGACCCGCATCCGCCTCGCGTCGTACCCCCCACAGCCCTCCTGGAAGCGATGCCGCCCCAAGGCACGGCGCCGCTCGACGTAAGGTTCAACGTCAACGCCGTGGCCGGCTCCAACAGGATCACGAAGGTTCAGCTCACATTCGGAGACGGTCAGGTACAGAACTTTGACCCTGCTTTATTGCCGGCGGAAGTAAGCCACACCTACAGCGCGTCGAGCGTGCCCTGCTCGC